>NZ_JBDYKL010000052.1:0-21198 GCF_040012415.1 Sanguibacter sp. 25GB23B1 | reverse complement strand
AGCAGGGGGTGGGCAAGGGCGGGCAGGAGCGAGGACGCCGCGGGCGACGCCCCCGCTCCTGCCGGTGTGCTCCGGTCAGGACGTCGCAGGCTCGTCCGCGTGGTCGTCGTCCGCGTGATCCTCGTCGGAGTGGTCGTCAGCGTGCTCCTCGTCAGCGTGCTCCTCGTCCGCATGCTCCTCGTCCGCATGCTCCTCGTCCGCATGCTCCTCGTCGGAGTGCTCGTCGTCCGCGTGCTCGTGCGCTCCGGTCTCGATGTCGCCGGACACGCCGGTGAGCTCGTTGGGGGTCACGGTGAGCTCGGCCGTGTTCCACACGTCACCGGTGAGGATGTCGACGGCGTGGATCGTGTTGGTGCTCGGGTCCGTGATGTACGCCGAGCCGTCGAGGACGGTGAGGGTCGGGCGTGGGGACTGCCACTCCTCGGGCTCCTCCCAGGCCGCGATGACCGGGACGGACCGGACGAGGGTTCCGCTCTCGGGATCGATGACGTGGAGCTGTCCGTCCGTCCCGAGGACGAGCGCCTCGCCGGCGTCGCCGCGGCCGAGGGAACGGAAGGTGTAGCTCGACGGGAGGTCGACGAGCCGCACGGTCGAGGTGCGGGTGTCGATGAGCGAGACGCGGGTGGGGCGCTCGAGCTCGGCGTCGGGGTCGGACTTGTAGTCGCCGAGGATGATCGGTGACGCCTCGGTGCCGGACTGGTTGCCGATGCGGCCGTAGGCGTCGGGGCTCTGCACCTTCGTGATCGCTCCGCCGGAGTAGACGACGGCTCCGTCCTCGCACCCGATGACCACGGCGTCGTCGGCGGCGACCGCCTCGCCGTGCACGCCGGGGCACGCGTCGGACGCGGCGATCTCGGTGCCGGAGGCGTCGAGGACGCGGATGCCGGTCCGCTCGTCCTCCGTGCCCTGGGAGACGACGAGCGTCCCGTCCTCGAGCTCGACCGCGACGCCGTGGTGGGCGGACGGGGTCGTGTACTCCCGGAGCTCGGGCTCCGGTTCCGCGACCTCGTCCGAGTCGAGCACGGTGATGTCGCCCGTGCCGTCGTCGAAGAGCACCGTCCGGCCGTCGTGGACGACCACGTGGCCGGGCTTGTCGGCGGCGAAGGTCACGTCCGTGAGGCGGGGTTCCGACGTGTAGTAGTGCGCGTGGTCGCCATGGGGCTCGGCCCACGTGCCGGCGTCGAGGAGCTGGAAGCCGCCGGTGGTGGAGACGAAGACGTGGTGACCGTCCCCGGCGCCGTTGAGGCGGTTGAAGCCGTCAAGCTCGATGTCTGCGACCTGCTCGAGCGTGGTGGCGTCGAGGACCTGGATGCCGCCGTCATAGGTGAGTGCGAGGCGCGGTGTGACGGTGGCTGCCTCGGAGGCTGCGCTCTCCTCCGCTGCTTCGGTCGTCGCGGACCCGGTCGTCGCGCCTGCGGCGGAGTCGTCGGTCGAGCAGCCGGCGAGGATCGCGAGCGGGAGGACGAGGCCGAGGCCGAGGGCTGAGCCGCTGGAGAGCCGGGACCGGCGTCGAGGGGGTGTCGAGAGTGTCATCGGTGTCGGGCGGCGCACGTGCACGGGACGGCGCCACCGCTCCTTTCAGGGGGGACGGGTGCTGCAGGACTTCGTCGCCGAGCGTAACAGATAATCGGAATCGTTCTCATTATCGTGAGCGGGAGTGGCGCCCGTAGGATCTGCCCGTGCCCCGCTCCCCTCTCCCGGCCGGTCGGCCCCCGACGTCTCGGCCCCGCCCCGGCTCCACTGCGGCGGCGCGACCGCCCCGACGCAGGCTCCGCCCCTGGGCTCCTGTCGTCGCGTTCCTCGTCGTCAGCGTGACCGCGGCCGCCATGGACCTCGTCCCGTGGTGGCTCGTCGCCGTCTACGGCGTCATGAGCGTCGTGTGCTTCGCGGCCTACGCGTCCGACAAGCGCTCCGCCCGCGCAGACCGGAGGCGGGTCCCGGAGCGGACCCTGCTCGACCTCGGGCTCCTGTGCGGATGGCCGGGCGCGATCGTCGCTCAGCAGCTCCTGCGCCACAAGACGGTCAAGCAGAGCTTCCGCTCCTCGTTCTGGCGGACCGTCGTCGTCAACATCCTCCTCGTCGCACTCCTGGTCTCCCCGATCGGCCGGACGGCGATCGAGAACCTCCGCGAGGTCGTGAGCACCGGAGCAGGCCTGCTCCGATCCACCCACCCGGTCCTCGGCTGTCGCCTGGCAGCCCGCTGGGGCAGTATCGGTCGATGGACGTCTCTCCTGCCGCACCCGTCTCCCCCATGCTCGCCCGCGCCGTGAGCGCGGTCCCGGAACCGGACTCCGTGCCCGGTGGACTGGTCTACGAGCCCAAGTGGGACGGCTTCCGGGCGATCGTCTACTTCGACGGTACGGACTGCGAGATCGGCAGCCGCGGCTCGAAGATGCTCACCCGCTACTTTCCCGAGCTCACCTCGGCCCTAGCCCGCTCGCTCCCCGGACCGTGCGTGCTCGACGGCGAGATCGTCCTGCGCACCGGCGAGCCCGGGAGAGAGCGTCTCGACTGGGACGCCCTCTCTCAGCGCATCCACCCGGCGGCGAGCCGCGTGGCCACTCTCGCCGAGCAGACCCCTGCCTCGTTCGTCGCGTTCGACCTGCTCGCTCTCGATGACCGCTCGTTGCTCGACGAGCCGTTCCACGCCCGACGCGCCGCGCTCGAGGAGCTGGCCGACGCCCTGGAGCCGCCCGTCCACCTCACGCGGACGACGCTCGACGGCGAGACCGCACGCCGATGGCTGGTCGAGTTCGAGGGCGCAGGGCTCGACGGCGTCGTGGCGAAGCCGCTCGACGCGCCGTACGCGCAGGGCAAGCGCGTCATGCTCAAGATCAAGCACCACCGGACGGCCGACGTCGTGCTCCTCGGCTACCGCGTGCACACGAGCGGCACCGGCGTCGGCTCGCTGCTCCTCGGCCTCTACGACGCGGACGGGACGCTGCGCAACGTCGGAGGCGCGTCGGCGTTCACCACCGTCCGCCGGCGCGAGCTCGTCGACGAGCTGGCACCGCTGGTACGGCGCGACGACGACGGCGAGGTGGTCCACGCCGCGACCGAGCGCAGCCGCTTCTCCTCGGGCAAGGACGTCTCCTACGTTCCGCTCGAGCCCGTCCGGGTGGCCGAGGTCCGCTACGACCAGATGGAAGGCACGCGGTTCCGGCACACGGTCCAGCTCGCTCGGTGGCGTCCCGACCGCGACGCGCGCTCCTGCACGTTCGAGCAGCTCGAGATCCCGGTCGCCTACGACCTCAGCGAGGTCCTGACCTAGTCGGACGCTGCTCCACCCGCGGCGTCCGGTGCGAGCTTGCGCGCACGGCTGGGTTGCACCCGGGGCGGCTCACCCGGCATCTTCGGGTAGTCCGGTGGGAACGGCAGCTCGCCCTGCCCTGCGGCGAGGTCCCTCTCCCACCACGCCATGAGCGTGTCGATCGACCCGGGCTCCTCGTGCATCCGCGCCCACGGGTCACCGACCGTGCGCAGACGGTCAGGGACGGTCGCGATCGTGAAGCTCTCGGGGCGCGCGTCCGTGAGCTCGTCCCACGTGAGCGGGCAGGACACGGGCGCGTGCGGGAGGGGGCGCGGGCTGTACGCGCCCGCCATCGTGCGGTCCCGGTTGGCCTGGTTGTAGTCGACGAAGATGCGCGTGCCGCGCTCTTCCTTCCACCATGCCGTGGTGACCTTCTCCGGCATCCGGCGTTCGAGCTCGCGCGCGGCGGCGATGACCGCATGTCGCACGTCGAGGAACTCCCGCACGGGATCGATCGGCGCGAACACGTGGAGACCGCGGTTGCCCGACGTCTTGACGAAGCTCTCCAGGCCCGCCTCGGCGAGCACAGCGCGCAGCTCGAACGCTGCCGGTATCGCGTCCTCGATGTCGGTCCCTGGCTGCGGGTCGAGATCGATGCGGAGCTGGTCGGGGTTGTCCGAGTTCTCGGCGCGGGACGGCCACGGATGGAAGACGACCGTGTTCATCTGCACCGCCCACACGGCAGCCGCGACCTCGTCGATGACGAGCTGCGGGTGCGAGCGTGCGCTCGGGTAGACGACCATGACGGAGCGCACGTACTCCGGGGCGCCCTTCGGTGGGTTCTTCGAGAAGAACTGCTCACCGTCGACACCCGCGGGGAACCTCTGGAGGGAGAGCGGCCGGTCCCCGTTGGCAGCGACGAAGGCGTCACCGACCTCGATGACGTACCGCGCCAGGTCGAGCTTGGTGATGCCGGGCTCGGGCCACAGGACCCGGCTCGGGCTGGAGAGGCGCACCTCGCGCTCCCCGTGCGGTCCGGGGACTGGCAGGACGATCGCTTCGCTGGCCATACCGAGAATCTACCGATGACGCAGCGCGGCGCCACCGGGCGCACCGTCGGGGCCGAGGCGTGCTAGCGGACCGACTGGTCCAGGGCGATGCTGCGCTCGGGGACGCGGAACGCCTCCTCGTTCATGGCGACGTAGGCCTGGAGCCGCGCGCGCAACCACGTGCCGAAGCGGGCCGACGGGCGCGTGGCACCGGCGGAGAGACGGGGGGCGGGATTGACGTTCTTCGTTGCAGTGGTCATGCACCCAGTCTCCGGCGACCTGAACCATGTGTCCAATGACTGTATCGACGACAACTCATGCACTAACGTCATGAGTATGGACACAGACGCGCTCCGATGGTTCCAGCAGGTCGCCGACGGCATGACCGTCACCGAGGTGAGCGAGCTCGAGCACATCAGCCAGCCCGGCGTCTCGCGAGCGCTCGGGCGGCTGGAGCGCGAGGTCGGCACCCCGCTGCTCCGACGCTCGGGCCGGACGCTGCGGATGACCCGGGCGGGCGCCGCCTTCAAGCGGCACGTCGACGCACTCCTCCATCAGCTCGACGACGGGCTCGCCGCCGTCGAGCACCTGCTCGGACCGGAGACCGGGACGGTCGCTCTCGCGTTCCAGGCGTCCCTCGGCTCGTGGCTCGTGCCCGACCTCGTGAGCAGCTTCCGGCGGGAGCACCCCGAGGTCGAGTTCGACCTCGTCCAGGTCCCCGACGAGGAGGTCGACTCCGTCCTCGACAGCCACGCGGACCTTCTCCTGTCGACCGTGCGACCGTCCGGCCCGGCGCTGCACCGGTCGCTGCTGCTCGACGAGCCGCTGCGCCTGGCCGTCCCGAGCGACCACCCTCTGGCCGCCCTGACCGACGTCCGGCTCGCCGACGCGGCGACCGAGCACTTCCTCGTGCTCCAGCCGCCGCTGCTCCTGCGCCGCATGAGCGACGACCTCTGCCGCACCGCAGGATTCGACCCGCAGGTGGCCTTCGTGGCTGACGACGTCCAGACACTGCGGGGATTCGTCGCGGCAGGCCTCGGGGTCGCGATCGTGCCCGCGTCCGGGGACGCGTCGCTCGGGTCGGCGAACGCCGCGATCCGCTACCTCCACATCATCGACGTCAACGCGACCCGCGAGATCGGCATGGTGTGGTCGACCGAACGTCGTCTCCTGGCCTCCGCGGAGCTCTTCCGCGCGCACGTGGTGCACCGGGCCCGTGCCGGCCACCTGCCCGCGATCAACTAGACCCGGAACAGCTCCGCGCCACACCGCCCGACTCGTCCGCTGCGGATGAGGGGCGGTTCTCCCCCGCGGCGCAGGCTGCGACGAGAGCAGAGCACGGGCGCTGCGCACCACGACCCGACCGGAGCCGACGACCACGATGGCGACCTTTGAGATCCGCACGTCGGGCAACCTGGGTCCCGTCGCCGTCCCGGCCCGTGCCTCCTGGCGGGGGCTGACGGAGGTCACGGAGACCGTCCTGGTCCTCACCGTCGGCGACGCCCCGGGCCTCGAGCGGTCGCTCGGGCGACTGGCCGATCTCGGCCTCGAGCTGCAGTCGGTCCGACGCACACCCGAGCGCCTCCGAGCGAGTCCCGAGCCGACCCGGATGTCGGCGAGGGGCTCCGGTGCCACCTACGAGGTGCGCGTGCTCGGGCAGGTCGGACCCGTACTGCTGCACGCGGTCCCGCACCACAGCTCGTCCTCCGACGCGCACCACCGGACGGTCGTGACCCGGACACCCGACGACATGACGCTCGTCGACGTGCTCGCGGGGGTCCTCGCGACGGGGGCACGGCTGGAGTCGGTCCGGCTCCGCACACAGGTCACGACACGTGCACCGTGGCGTCCGGAATCGTGACCGAAGAGCGCAGAGGCGCGATGAGGCCGAGCTCGCGGGCACGACGGACGGCCTCGTTGCGCCGGGTGGCGTCGAGCTTCTGGAGGATGTGGCGGATGTGCGTGCGCACCGTGTTCACGGTGATGAACATCGCGCCGGCGATGTCCTCGGTCCGCGCAAGTGCGTCGAGGTGCACGAGCACCTCGAGCTCTTTGGCGGTCAGCGGCACGAGAACCGCCGGCGTCCGGGACGTTCCGGAGCCGGCCGTCGCGTCCGTTGCTCCGGCGCACGCCGCCAGCGTGCTCGGATCGTCTCCGACCAACCATCGGTGCGCGGTGAGCAGCGCAGGATCGAGCCGCAGGAGCTGGCGGACCTCTCGCGGCGCCTGCCGGAACGGGCGCCGCAGGCTCTCCGGAGCGGCGAGCCCCAGGGACCGTGCCACGAGCCTCCGCGCACGAGCGGTCTCTCCTGCAGCGAGGTGATCCGCTGCCTCGGCCAGCAACGCCTCGACACGGAGAGCGAGCATCGGGAGGGCCTCGTCCGGCCGGGGCCCGCCGAGCGCCGCCTGCGTCGCCTCGACCGACACCTCGCCCGCCTCGTGGCACAGGAGCGCCTGCATCCACTCCGGCAGCGGCGGGGAACACTCGAGCGCGTCCCGCAGCACGTCGCGCGCTCCAGCCGGGTCACCGTGGGCGAGGCTCAGCCGTGCGGTGACCAGAGGGAGCACGAGCGCCACGAGAGCGCCAGGGTTCTCGGCGTGACAGGTGCGCGCACGGACGAGATGTCGTCGGGCGGCGCCCAACTCGAACGTCTCTGTGCGCACCCACGCGAGAGCCAGCTCTGCGGCCCCCTCTTCCGCGCCACCGCGGGCACCTGCCGCGCGGCACCGGGCGAGCGTCTCGTCCGCGAGCGCGGCCGACCGTCGCAGCTCGGACCGGAGGGCGACGACGAGCGAGAGGTGCCCGAGGCACCTGATGACAGGGAGCTCGCGGCCCGGTTCGTAGGGGTCGTGCGCGCCGGCGGCGAAGACCTGCGCGGCCCGGTCGAGGTCTCCGCGCAGGACCCAGCCCGTGCCCGCGCCGGCGCGGACGACGGTCCGCACCTCCGGGTGGCTCTCGAGCCGGTGGGCGGGCTGGGCGGTCAGGAGGTCCTCGGCGACGGCCGCCGCGCCGAGGACTGCACCGGGGTCGCGCAGGGACGGGTCGGGGTGCGTGGACGCGGTGGAGAGCCTCGATGCGGAGAGGAGGGTGAGCAGCGCGGCCGTGAGCCGGCCCTCCGGCCAGGACGCGGCGTCGTCCGTGGAGATCAGCGGGACCGCACCCGTGCGGGGGTCGCAGTCGTCGCGCAGGTCCAGGCACGCGCGCACCATCCGCGGAGCGGCACCGGTGAGGTGCTCGGGCAGGTCCGCGAGCAGGTCACCGAGCGTCGGGGTGCGCTCGACCGCCAGCCGGACCGTCGAGAGCGAGTCGACGACGAGGCGCGCAGCGACCGTCCAGTCCTCGACGGCAGCCGCATGCCGGACGGCGTCGTCGACACGGTCGTTCTCGACGTACCAGGCTGCGGCGGCCCGGTGGAGCGCACGGTGCTCGTCGGGTGCCTCGTACGCGAGCTGCGCCTGCAGGAGCTCACGGAACAGGGGGTGGTACCGATACCACCCGGGGTGCTCCGTGAGCTCTTCGACGAGGATGTTCTCGTGCCGCATCGCAGCGAGCGTCCGCGGGGTCCGCGGACCTGCGAGGACCTGCGCGAGCCCGGGGCGCACCACGTCGACGACGCTCGTGCGCAGCAGGACGTCCCGCACCTCGGCCGGCTGCTGGTCGAGCATCTCGGCCAGGAGGTACTCCGCCACCATCCCGGTGTCTCCGCGGACGTCGTGGACCGCACGGGCACGGTCCGTGCGCGGCGTGATGGCGAGCGAGGCCAGGCGCAGGCCGGCGGCCCAGCCCTGGGTCCGGACGATGAGCGTCTCGACGTCGGCGGGGAGCAGGTCCAGCCCTGCGGTCGCGAGCATCTCGCTCGCTTCGCTGCGGGTGAAGGCGAGGTCGGCTGCTCTGATCTCCGTCACCGTGCCCTCGAGGCGGTAGCGGTGCAGGGGCATCGCAGGATCGACACGTGCGATCACGACGACGTGGAGCAGGTCGCCACGTCGTCGCAGGAGCCGGTCGAGGGCGGAGGCGACCTCCGGGGGGAGGGCGACCTCGCAGTCGAGGACGAGCTCGACCGGGTCTTCCCGGGCGTCGAGGCTCGTCGCGAGGCGGTCGAGGGCCCGCCCGCTGAGGTCGCACGGCCTCCCCGGTGTGCCGGTCTCGACCTCGGTCGGATCGAGCACGGTGAGGATCTCGTGCCAGAGGTCGGTGGCATCGGTGGCCTCGTCCACGGAGATCCACCGCACGGCCCCCGAGCGCGTGCGCGCCCAGGAGGAGACGAGCACCGTCTTGCCGGTCCCGGACGGTGCGGCCACGAGGGTGAGCAGGCCGTGCGCCCCGACGTCGAGCATCGCCTCGAGCCGCGCTCGCGCGACGGCCGCTCGGGGTGGTGGTGGGATGGCAGACCTCGGGCTGGCTCGCATGCTGACTGCTCCTGACCACGCTGGAACGTCGACGGCGTACGCGATCTTTGTCCACGTTAGGGGGCTTATGCGAGGTCGGCAACCGGCCGGGAGCGTCCGGTCCTCGTCCCCCCGGGATGACGGACATGCAGCACCTGCGGCGTAGCGTCCACGGACCATGAGCTCCCCGTGGGCCTGGCGAGCCCGATTCCGCACACGCACGTACCTTGTGGACAGCCTCTGGGTGCTGCCGCTGGTCTGCGCCGTCCTGGGCGGGCTGCTCGGCTGGGCCAGCACCCTCCTCGACACCGCGATCTCCGCACCGTCGTGGTTGCAGTACGAGCCCGGGACGGCGACGACCGTCCTGACGACGATCGCCGGCGCGATGGTGGGGCTCACCGGGCTCGTCGTGACCATCGGGGTCGTCGTGGTGCAGCAGGCGACGAGCGTGCTCTCGCCCCGGTTCATGCGTCTCTGGTACCGCCAGCCTCTCCAGAAGGTGGTCCTCGGAACGTTCGCCGGGACCTTCTCGTTCGCGTTCTCCAACCTCCGCCGGGTCGAGGACGGTGCCGTCCCCGACCTCGGGGTGACCGCCGCCGGCCTCCTGTGCCTCGGCAGCCTCGTGCTCCTGCTCGTCTACCTGGACAACTTCACGCAGCACCTGCGACCCGTCGCGGTGGCGGCGCTCGTCCTGGCTGCGGGCCGCCGGGTCGCGACGCCGGCGAGTCCACCGTCGTCGCGACACTCTGACGTCCCGGTGCGCACGGAGGATGCGCCCGTACGCGTGGTGCACGCTCGTGAGGCGGGCGTCGTCCAGGGCATCGATCATCTGGGGCTGCTGGGGCTCGCCCACCGGCACGCGTGCGTCGTCGAGCTCGGCTACGGCGTCGGCACGATGGTCCCCGTCGGCGCGCCTCTGTTCACCGTCTCCGGGCCACGAGCGCCTCGGGACGCACAGCTGACCAGGTGCGTCGTGCTCGGTGTGGAGCGCACCGTCGACCAGGACCCGGCGTTCGCGCTGCGCATCCTCGTGGACATCGCTGTCCGGGCACTCTCCCCCGCGATCCACGACCCCACGACAGCCGTCCAGGTGCTCGACTACATCGAGCTCTTCCTCCAGTCCGCCGCCCTCGAGCCGTTGCACGGGACGTACGTGCTCGTCGACGACGACGGTTCACCCCGGGTCTCCATCCCGGGTCGGACCTGGGAGCAGTACGTCGAGCTGGCTCTCGTCGAGGTGCGTCAGGTGGGTGGTGGCGACGTCCAGGTCTGCCGTCGCCTCGCCGCACTCCTCGACCAGCTGCTCGCCACCGTGCCTCCTGAGAACCGGCCGGCCCTGGATGCGCAACGGACCGCACTGGCCACGACGGTGACCCGGTCGTTCCCCGAACCGGAGGCGTTCGAGCGTGCGTCGCGTGCCGACCGTCAGGGCCTCGGAGGGACGACGCCATGAGTGGCGCCGCCCCGGACCGGCACGGCCCGTCGGTCTACGAGCTCCGGGTCCTCGGCCTCATCCCCGGTGACGTCCTGGAGGCCCTGGGAGAGGTGGCCATCGAGTCCGCGTCGGTCTCGACCGTGCTGTCCCGCGCGTTCACCGACCAGGCACAGCTCCTCGGCTTCGTCACCCGGCTGCGCACGCTCGGGCTCGAGGTCGTCGAGGTGCAGCGGCTGCAGGCGGACACGCTCCCGGCCGAGCGTCCCCCGGCAGGGCACCCCCAGGCAGAGATCGGACCCGACCAGCCCCCTGGCTGACCGGGCCCGACCGCACCAGAGAGGCCCCTACCGCCCGGCGGACACCGCCCTCTGCAGGAGCACGGCCTTCTGCTCCGCGAACTCCGCGTCCGTGAGCACGCCGGCCGCACGCAGGTTGCCGAGCTTGGTCAGCTCGTCGGCCGTCGACGGCGGCGACGACGCGACGGAGTGGACGTAGTCCGCGAACACCCTCTCCTGAGCGGCGAAGCTCTCGACCTGACGCTCGCGCATCTTTCCACCGCGCGCGACGAGATAGACGAGCACCCCGAGCCACGGCAGGACGAAGATCAGGAACGTCCAGCCGGCCTTGGCCCAACCGGACAGGTCGGAGCTGGCGTAGATGTCGCGGAACACCGTGAAGATCACGCTGATCCAGGCAACGAAGAAGAAGAACCACAGCATCGTCCAGAACAGACCGAGCAACGGGTAGTCGTCCATCTCAACCTCCACGGTCGCGGGGAATCCAGCACCTCGCCTCCGATCGTGGCCCGGCCGGGCGGGCAGCTCCTCATCCGTGGCGAGTGATGGACCTCGACGCCCGCACCCCGCATCGTGTCAGCAGGAGCGCACCGAGAGCCCTGTCCGCGCACGCGAAGGAGAGCCATGTCGTCACCCTCGACGCCGAGCCTGCCGAGCCTCCACTCCCGGCGCTACCGCGAGCTCCTCCTCCTCTCCGCCGCCATCGGCGTGCCCGTCTCGGCAGCGTCGTTCGCCTACCTGCAGCTCGTCCACCACATGCAGCACTGGGTCTACCACGACCTCCCCTCTGCCCTCGGCCTGGACGCCGTCCCCCTCTGGTGGCCGGTACCGCCCCTCGTCCTCGCCGGACTCGTCGTCGGGATCTGCGTCCGCTACCTCCCCGGCCACGGTGGCGACTCCCCCGCCGACGGCTTCCACGCGGGACCTCCGCCGAGACCCAGCGAGATCCCCGGGATCGCGCTCGCCGCGCTGGCCAGCCTGGGTCTCGGGGCCGTCGTCGGCCCGGAAGCGCCGCTCATCGCACTCGGCGCGGGCCTCGCAGCGTGGGCACCACGGCTGGTGCGACGAGGAGACGACGACCAGGCTGTCGCCGTGCTGGGTGCCGCTGGTGCGTTCGCGGCGATCAGCCTGCTCCTCGGCTCGCCGCTGCTCGGCGCCTTCCTGCTCATGGAGGCGTCCGCGGTCGGCGGCGCCACGCTCGGGTTCATGCTCGTCCCCGGGCTGCTCGCCTCCGGGATCGGCGCGCTCGTCATCATCGGCCTGGGCTCCCTCACGGGTCTCGGGACCGTCTCGCTCGCGATCCCCGACCTTCCGGACCTCGCACGCCCGGACGTCCCTCAGCTCGGCTGGGCCGTCGCCATCGGCCTCCTCGCGCCGTTCCTCGGGATCGCCGTCCAGAGGCTCGCCCGCCTCGTCCGCGCACGCGGCGCAGCGCGCCCCGTCCTCGCCCCGGTCGTCGTCGGTCTCCTCGTCGCTCTCGTCGCGATGGCGTACGGCGCTCTCTCCGACCGGGACGCCGGGGCGGTCCTCTTCTCGGGCGAGACCGCCCTCGGACCCCTCCTGCTGCACGCCTCCGAGTACTCCGTGGGGGCGCTCGTCCTCCTCATGCTCTTCAAGGGCCTCGCCTACGGCCTCTCGCTCGCCGCGTTCCGGGGCGGGCCGGTGTTCCCGGGCATGTTCATCGGCGCAGCAGGAGGCATCGCGCTGTCGCACGCGCCGGGCCTCCCGACCGTGGCCGGCGCCGCGATGGGGATGGGCGCGATGTGCGTCGTCATGCTGCGGCTGCCGCTCGTCTCCGTGCTGCTCGCCACGCTGCTGCTGTCCCAGGGGCTGACGCTCATGCCTCTCGTCATCGTCGCCGTCGTCGTCGCCCACGTCATGATGTCGTTCCTCACGCGAGGAGCCGGAGCCCCCGCGGAGACCACGCCCACGCCCTCCGGCTAGCGGGGCTCTCGCCTCTCGTCGTCCCTCATCGACCGCCCCGGCTGGGCCGCACCGACGAAGAGCCTCACCACGACACCGACGAGCAGGAGGTTGCCCACCATCTGCACGGTCATGAGAGCGCGCGCTCCGTCCGTCACGGCGACGACGTCCCCGAACCCGACCGTGGCGAGCACCGACATGGTGAGATAGAGCGCGCCCGTGCGGTCGAGCACCTCGCTGAACGCGGCCGGGTCGTAACGTGAGAGGACCACGGCGGCCACCGACCACAGCACGACAGAGGACGGCATGATGATCGCGAGCGCCTCGATCGAGCGCAGCAGCGGGTAGGGCGCGGCGAGGACTGCGCGTACCTGCCACCCCACGAGGCCGACGACCGCGACGAGCCCGACGACGAACGCCACGACCGTCCCGGTCGAGGTACCGTCGAGGGGCGCGAGGTAGTACACGCCGACCAGCGACGCCGAGCTTGTCGTCGCACGCGCGACGACCCGCGGCAGCACGCCCCGCGGGAGCAGCCGCGCCGATGTCTCGCCCCGATCTGTCGGCCCCACCCGTCACCTCCTGGGCACACGATCCCCGTCGACGACCCGTCCGCCCCTCATTCCCTCCGGATGAGGGGCGCCGCTCCGTCGTCCGGAAGGCTCGTACCGGCGGCACGGCGACGGCACGCACCGTCACCGGACAGCTCCCGCCGTCGAGGAGAGGTGGCGCGAGATGTCCGTGGCACAGGCGACCGGTCCGGTCGACTTCGTCGTCATCGAGTTCACCGGGGCCGTGCCGTCCAGCCGAACCGCCCAGGAGATCCTCCGGCTCGTCGATCGCGGGATCGTCCGGCTGTACGACGTCCTGGTCGTGCGCACGACCACCGACGGCGTCGTCGAGGTCGTCGAGCCGTCCGACGACGGACCGGACGGCCTCGCTGGGTTCGCCGAGCTCGCCTGGGCGCACTCCGGTCTCCTGGACGAGGACGACGTGCAGGATGCCGGCGCGGCCGTCCGGCCCGGGAGCACGGCCGTGCTCATCCTCTACGAGAACACGTGGGCCGTCCCGTTCGTCACGGCCGCGCTCGAGGACGGCGGCGACCTCGTCGCCAGCGGGCGCGTGCCCGCGCAGGCCGTCGAGGATGCGCTCGACTCTCTCGAGACCAGGACCGACGGGAAGGCGTGAGGACATGTCCCGACTCCTGCGTGGGATCGCACGCACC
The DNA here is from genome assembly GCF_040012415.1 of Sanguibacter sp. 25GB23B1. Classification (NCBI taxonomy): domain Bacteria; kingdom Bacillati; phylum Actinomycetota; class Actinomycetes; order Micrococcales; family Sanguibacteraceae; genus Sanguibacter; species Sanguibacter sp. 25GB23B1. Next base: position 7,632 of record NZ_JBDYKL010000052.1, on the reverse strand, counting down.
GCCGTCATCTCCGGGACCGCGACGGCCGTGAGCGGACGTGTGCAGCGCAACCAGGCCGCACGGTTCGCCCAGAGCGACGCCCAGACTGCGGTGCTGCGGCGCCAGGCCTACGACGACGTCGCCGCGCCGCCCGCAACCACGCCGCCGCCTGCGGCACCGGCACCGGCCCCCGCCGACGTGCTCGAGCAGCTCACGACTCTCGCCGCCCTCAAGGCGCAAGGGATCCTCACTGACGAGGAGCTCGCGATCCAGAAGGCGCGGATCCTCGGCGGGTGACGCACACGAGACGCAGGTGACCGACCGTCCGTGCGGACCCGAGGAGTCCCAGCATGAGCGACCTCAGCACGAGCGGACCCGACGACGCTCCCGCGCCGGGCGCGGACCACGGGCCGGCAGAGAGCGACGTGCTGCGCGCGCGGGTCGCAGAGCTCGAGGCGAGGCTGGCGACCGTGGAGCGGGTCGCGCCGGCGACCGCTCGTGACAGGTCACGCTGGACACCGGCCGTGTCGGCGTTCCTCGTCGTCCTGGCCTGCCTTCTCGCTCCCTTCACGGTGGTCGCGGTCTGGGCGCACACCCAGGTCTCCGACACGGAACGATTCGTCGAGACCGTGGCACCGCTCGCCGGCGACGCAGGCGTGCAGTCTGCCGTCAGCACCCGCGTCACGGAGGCGATCACGGAGAGCGTCGGCGTCGAGTCTCTCGCGAACGACGTCCTTGCTGCGCTGTCGCAGCGGGAGGACCTCCCGCCCGCGCTGGCGGTCGCGCTGCCTGGCCTGGCCGCGCCGATCGCGGACGGCATAGAGAGCTTCGTGCGCTCACAGGTCGAGCGCCTGGTGGCGAGCACGGAGTTCGACGCCACGTGGGCCCGGGTGAGCCGCTCGGCCCACGCTCAGCTCGTCGCGCTCCTCGACGGGACGCCCGACGGGGTGCTCAGCGCTCAGGGCGACACGGTCACCGCCAACCTCGCGCCCGTCATCGCGCAGGCGAGAGGACGGCTCGTCGCCAACGGGTTCACCGCCGCTGACCGCATCCCGGAGATCGAGAGGTCGATCGTGCTCGTCCGGTCCGACGCGCTCGTCTCGACCCAGCGCGCGTACCGGCTCCTGGACGGAGCGGCCCTGTGGCTCCCGTGGGTCGCCCTCGTCGCGTTCGTGGGCGGTGTGCTCCTAGCCCGGGGACGCCGCGAGACGCTCGTGCGCGGAGCGGTGGGCCTGCTCGTCTCCATGCTCGTGCTCGGGCTCGCGCTCCTCGTGGTGCGCGCTCTCTACCTGCGGGCGATCCCACCGGACGGGCTTCCCCCGGACACGGCAGCGACCGTCTTCGACATCCTCGTCCGGTCGCTGCGGGACGGCCTGCGCGCGACGGCCGTCCTGGCGCTCGTCGTGGCAGCCGTCGCGTTCCTGGCCGGCCCGTCCCGGTCGGCGGTCCGGACGCGCACGCTGCTCCGACGGGTCTCGCGGACCGTCGACACCACGCGTGACGCAGGACGCGTCGGGACGTGGGTCGGCGCCCACCGGCGGCAGCTGCAGGTCACGACCGTCACCGCGGCGGCCGCCGTGCTCGTGCTCCAGACGGCACCGTCCGCAGGCGGAGTCGTCCTGGTGACCGTGGTCTGCCTCGTCATCCTGGGCGTCATCGAGCTCCTGGCCGTCGCCCCGGCCCGGAGCGTCGTCTCACCCGCACGGGGTGATCCGCCGGGAGGCACGTGACGACCAGGCTTCAGCACACGGGGACTCGCGCCCGCTCTCGACGAGACAGGAGACGGTCATGACAGCAGCTGGTGGCGGTGCGCACGGTGCGCGCCCGCGGTATGACGATCGCCCGACGGCGGAGGACTCTGTCCTCGCGACCGGGGTGACGGCCTTCGCAGCGGTGCTCATGATCATGGCGGGGATCCTCCACCTCGTCCAGGGGACGATCGCGCTCGTGAACGACACCTTCTTCGTCTACGGCGCGGAGTACGTCTTCCGCTTCGACGCCACCAGCTGGGGGTGGGCGCACCTCGTCCTCGGGCCCCTCGTCTTCCTCGCCGGGATCGCGCTGCTCCGCGGTGAGGTCTGGGCTCGCGTCCTGACGGGCACGCTCGCGTGCGTGAGCATCGTGGCGAGCTTCCTGTGGATGCCGTACTACCCGGTGTGGAGTCTTGTGGTCATCGCGTTCGACGTCGCTGTCCTCTGGGCGGTCACGACGCGACCGATGAGCCGGTAGGCCGCGACCCGTGCTTGAGGCGGGCCAGCGCCCGCGCAGCCTCGTCGGGCTGGAACCCGAGCTCGGCGACGCACCGCTCGACCGCGGCCCGCGTCGTGGGACGGACCTCACTCGACCCGTTGATGACGCGCGAGACGGTCTGCGCCGAGACCCCGGCCTCGCGTGCGACATCGCGGATCGTCGGTCGTCGTCCGTCGTCGCCGATCACACCGCACCTCCTCCGTGAACGTTCACGGACCTCACGCTAGCACTACCCTGGACCCGTGCCCACCCCCCGAGCCACCACGATCCTCGACGTCGCGCGCGAGGCCGGTGTCTCTCGCCAGACGGTGACCCGAGCCCTCAACGACATGGCCGACATCGCCCCGGCGACGAGGGAGCGCGTCGTCGTCGCCGCCCGGAAGCTCGGCTACCGTCCGAACCGTGCCGCACAGTCGCTCGTGCGAGGGGCAGAGGTGACGGTCGGCCTCCTCGTCGAGAGCCTGCGCAACCCGTACTACTCCGAGCTCGCGTCCGAGCTCAGCCGTGCCGCCGCCTCACGCGGGTGGGGACTCATCCTCTGCGACGTCGGGTACGAGCACTCCGACGCCATCAACCAGCGTCTCGCACCGCTGCTCCGCCGCGTCGACGTCGTCGTCGGACGCGTCCCCGCCGGCTCGACGTCGCACCTCGACATCCCCTCCGTGTCGATCGACGACCCGCACGACACCCTCAGCGGGGCCGCTGTGACCATCGACCACGCGGCCGGCGTCGAGGCCGCGATGCACCACCTCGTCGAGCAGGGGCATCGCGACATCGCCATGATCGACTCCGGCCCGGAGCCGTCACCCAGGTGCCTCGCGTACCGCGCTGCGCTGGAGGCGGCCGGGCTGCCGTGGTCCCCCCGCTCGGAGGTCCGGGTCGAGGAGTCGCACGCCGGCGGTCTCGCCGCGGCCGCCGAGCTCATGTCACGCGGGGTCGACATCGACGCCGTCCTGGCCTTCAACGACGTGCTCGCCATCGGCGCGCTCAAGGAGCTCGCCGGCCAGGGGCGCCGCGTCCCCGACGACGTCGCGGTCGTCGGCATGGACGGCCTCGACCTCGGTGCGCTCGTCACACCCGAGCTCACGACCGTCGCCACGGACCGCGCCGCCATCGCCGCCGCGGCGCTCGACCTCGTCGCCGTCCTCCTCGACGGCTCTCCCGGCCCCGAGGTCCACCGCCGGACCATCACGCCGCGGCTGCTCGTCCGCGCCTCCGGCTGAACCGCCGCTCAGGTCACGACACGCCAGCTCGGCTCAGAGAACGGTCGTCAGACCGACGGTCGCGAGAGCGGCCACGACACCCACGACCACCAGCGTGCCACCGAGCGCGGCCCTCGTGCTCGGGCGGCCCGGTGACGATCGCGGTGCCGACCGCACGGCGAACACGAGGGCGACGACGAGGGCGAGCAGCTCGCCGATCACGATGACCGGTCCTGCCGCGGGAAACGGCTGGAGAGCGGCCAGTACCGTGAGGACGGCCACCGTCGCGCACGCACCGGCCGCGATCCGCCGCGAGGTCCTGCGGCGTGCGTCGACGCCGGTCTCTGTACTGGTCACGATGATGCCCCCTGGTGTGGCTCCCGAGCATACTCAGCGCTCGTCCTCCGGTGCGACGCCTCTCTTCTCCTCGGACGGCGCGGCGAGCGGGCTCGGCGCCACCGCGGTCACGCCGCTCGAGGACCCGAGCCCCTTCTTGCGCAGCGCGCGCGCCCGCTCACCCGCAGACCGGAGCCTCGGGTTGACGTACTCGTCGATGCCGAAGTTGATGAGCGACAGGGCCGTGCCGAGGAGGGCGATGCACAGGCCGGCCGGCACGTACCACCACCAGAAGTCCGGGAACGCGCCGTTCTGCTGAGCCCAGAAGAGGATGGTGCCCCAGTTGAGGTTCGTGATGGGGATGACGCCGATGAACGCGAGGGTCGTCAGGCCGAGGACTGCTGCCGTGACCGTGCCGACGAAGCTCGACGCGATGATCGCGGTGAGGTTGGGCAGCATCTCGACCGTGATGATCCGGTAGAGCGGCTCGCCGTTGGCCCGGGCGGCCTGGACGAAGTCGCGGTTGCGCAGCGACATCGTCTGGGCACGCAGGACGCGCCCGCCCCACGCCCAGCCGGTGAGCGCGAGCACGGCGGAGATGAGGACGAGGCTCGGGTTCTCGTACTGGGAGGCGACGATGATCATGAGCGGCAGCGCGGGCAGCACGAGGAACACGTTCGTCAGGGCCGACAACGTCTCCCCGCGCCACCCCGCGACGTACCCGGCGGTCACGCCGACGGCGACCGCGATGACGGTCGCGATGGTCGCGGAGAGGAACCCGACGACGAGGACGCCGCGCGTGCCGTAGATGATCTGGCTGAGCACGTCCTCCCCCATGTGCGTGGTGCCGAGCAGGTGCTGCCACGAGGGCGCCTGCTTGAGCGCGTCGAAGTCCTTGTCGAGCGGCCCGTACGGCGCGACGAGGTCGCCGAAGACCGCGAGGACGCAGAAGAACCCGAGGATGCACAGGCCGGTGATCGACTTGCGGTTCCGGAACATCGCGAAGGACTGGGCGAACCGTGCGACGGCACGGCGGCCGCCCGTCGTGCCGGGTGCGGGTGAGGCCTCCGCCGGGAGGGTGTCCTCGCCGGTCGCGACCGTGGTCGTGTAGGTCATCTCAGGCCTCCGTCTGGCGCGTGCGCGGGTCGAGAGCGGCATAGGCGACGTCCGCGAGGATGTTCGCCGCGAGCACCGCGAGCGTGATGACGAGGAACAGTCCCTGGATGAGCGGGTAGTCCTTCGCCGTCGTCGCGTCGAGCAGGAGCTTCCCGACGCCTGGGTAGGAGAAGACGAGCTCCATGACGAGGGTGCCGCCGACGATGAACCCGAGGGAGAGCGCGAAGCTCGACAGCTGCGGGAGGACCGCGTTGCGGGCCGCATAGCTGACCATGACGCGCCGGGGGCTCAGTCCCTTCGCCTGGGCGACGGTGACGTAGTCCTCGTCGAGCACGGTGATCATCATGTTGCGCATGCCGAGCACCCAGCCGCCGAGGGACGCGAGGACGATCGTCAGGGCAGGCAGGGCGCCGTGCTCGATGACGTCCGTGATGAACTCGAGCGTGAAGCCCGGCCGCGCGCCCTTGCTGTAGGCGTGCGACGCGGGGAACCACCCGAGCGTCGAGGACAGCAGCGCGATGGCGATGAGTCCCATCCAGAAGTACGGGACGGTCGAGAAGAACGTCGCGATCGGCACGATCGCGTCGGCCCGGCTCCCCCGGCGCCAGCCGATGAGAGCGCCGAGCGACGTTCCGAGGAAGAAGCCGATGACCGTCGCGATCCCGACGAGGCCGATGGTCCACGGGAGCGCCCCGGCGATGACCTCGGCGACGGGAGCGAGTCCCTTGGAGAACGACCTCCCGAGGTCGCCGCTGAACATCAGTCCCCAGTAGTCGAGGTACTGGCGCCAGAGCGGCGCTGCCGAGTCGAGGCCGAAGAGCGTGCGCAGGGAGTCGATCGCCTCCGGGCTGATCTTTCCCTGGTTCTTCTGGAGGTAGGCGGAGACGGGGTCGCCCTTCATCATCCGAGGGAGGAAGAAGTTGATGGTGATGGCCGCCCACGCGGTGAACAGGTAGAACGCGCCGCGGCGCAGGAAGAACCGCATCTCAGCTCCTCGTCTCGGCGGTCGTGCCGGTCCCCGAGAAGTGCCTCTCCGGGTCGGGGGACGCGTCTCGCAACGCTCGGGTGTAGGGGTGCTGCGGGTTGAGGATGACGTCGTCTGCGAGGCCGCGCTCGACGACGGTCCCGTGGTTGAGCACCATGATCTCGTCGCTGAAGTGGCGGGCCGTGGCGAGGTCGTGGGTGATGTAGAGGACGCCGAGGTTCGACTCACGCTGGAGGTCGGCGAGGAGGTTGAGCACCCCGAGCCGGATCGACACGTCGAGCATCGAGACGGGCTCGTCGGCCACGAGGAGGCCCGGGCGGGACGCGAGCGCGCGGGCGATGGCGACGCGCTGGCGCTGTCCCCCGGAGAGCTCGTGGGGGCGCCTGTCGATCGTGGTGCCGGGCTCGAGCCGCACGCGCTCGAGGAGCCGGACGACCTCCGCCTCGACGTCCTCGCGCGGCACCACGTGGTCGAGGAGCAGCGGCCTCTCGATGTGGTGGCGGACCGTGTGGTACGGGTTGAGGGAGGCGAAGGGGTCCTGGAAGACCATACGGACCTGCTGGCGGTAGCGGCGCAGGGCCCGCCCGCGGCGCGGGACGGGCTTGCCGTCGAGGAGGATCTCCCCCGACGTCGCGCGCTCGAGCTGGGTGAGGATCTTCGCGATCGTCGACTTCCCGCTGCCGCTCTGCCCGACGAGGGCGAGCGTGCGCCCGGAGGTGAGCGTGAAGCTCACGTCGTCGAGGGCGAGGATGTCGCCGGCTCCACGGATGCGGTACCGCTTCGTGACGTTCTTGAGCTCGAGGGTGGTCATCGGGATGCCTCTCCTGCGGTCACGACGCTGCCCTGCTCGGACGTCCCGTCGGTGCCGCGGACGAACGCGCCGCGGTCGCCGGTGAGGCTCGGGAAGGAGCCGAGGAGGCGGCGTGTGTACTCGTGCTGGGCGTGGTGGTAGATGGTCGAGGCGGTGTCGAGCTCGACGATCCGGCCCTCGCGCATGACCGCGATGCGGTCGGAGATCTCGAGGAGGAGCGGGAGGTCGTGCGTGATGAAGACGACCGAGAAGCCGAGCTGGTGACGCAGCTCGGAGATCTGCTCGAGGATCTCCCGCTGGACGAGGACGTCGAGCGCCGTGGTGGGCTCGTCCATGATCATGAGCTGGGGCTTGAGGGCGAGCGCCATCGCGATCATGACGCGCTGGCGCATGCCACCCGAGAGCTCGTGCGGGTAGGAGCGGAGACGGTCCCGGCCGACACCGACGAGGTCGAGCAGACCGGCGCTCTCCTCCGCCCGCTCGCCCCTGCTCATCTGCGGTCGGTGCGTGGAGAAGACGTCGCCGAGCTGGCGCCCGACGTTGAGGACGGGGTTGAGCGCGTTCATCGCGCCCTGGAAGACCATCGAGGCCTTCGCCCAGCGGAACGCGCGCATCTGCTGCGCGTCGAGGGTGTTGAGGTCGACGTCGGTGCCCGACGCGTCGTGGAAGACGGCCGAGCCGGAGGTGATGACGGCCGGTGGCTGGAGGAGTCGTTGCACGCCGTACGCGAGGGTTGTCTTGCCGCAGCCGGACTCGCCGGCGAGGCCGAGGATCTCCCCGCGGCGCACCGTCAGGGAGACGTTGCGGACGGCCTCGACAGGCGGGTCGACGTCGTAGACCACGCTGAAGTCGGAGACGGTCAGCAGAGGTTCGTGGGTCACTCGTGCTCCCAGTGTCGGTCGGGCTCGGCGTCGACGGTGACGCCGAGCGTGGGTGCGCCGGGCGGGGAGCCC
>NZ_JBDYKL010000051.1:0-21822 GCF_040012415.1 Sanguibacter sp. 25GB23B1 | reverse complement strand
CCGCACCGGGACGGGTCCCGGTGCGGCCCACCAGTGTGTCAGCCGACGGTGCTGATCGAGTCGATCGCAGCCTGGACCTCGGTGCGGAGGTCGTCCGAGATCGGCGCGGAGCCGGCCACGTCCGCGGCAGAGGCCACATCCTGGCCCTCCGCGCTGGCGACGTAGGAGAGGAACGCCTTGACGTTCGCGGCCTCGGTCTCGTCCTCGTACTGCGAGCACGCGATCGAGTAGGAGATGAGCACGAGCGGGTAGGCGCCGGCCGCGGTCGTGCTGCGGTCGAGCTCGACGACGATCCGCTTGTCGCTCGCGTTCTCGGCACGCGGGGAGGCGTCGACGACGGCCGCAGCGGCCTCGGCGGAGAACGGCACGTACTCCTCGCCCACCTTGAGCGCGACCGTTCCCAGGTCGCCGGCGCGGGAGGCGTCGACGTACGCGATGGCGCCCTCGGCGCCGGTGACGGTGTCGATGACACCGGACGTCTGCGCACCCGACTGCGTGCCGGAGATCGGCCAGTCGCCGCTCGCCTCGTGCGGCCAGGCGCCGTTGGAGGCGTCCTCGAGGTACTCGGTGAAGTTCTCCGTGGTGCCCGACTCGTCAGAGCGGTTCACCGGGATGATGGCGAGGTCCGGGAGGGCCGTGCCGGGGTTCTCGGCCTCGATGGCCGGGTCGTTCCAGACCGTCACATCGCCGTTGAAGATCTTGGCGATGAGCTCGGCGGACATGTTGATGTTCTCGCCCTCGAAGCTGGGCAGGTTGTAGACGACCGCGATGGGGCTGATGTACAGCGGGAGCTCGATGGCCTCTCCGCCGAAGCAGCGCTCACCAGCGGCTTCGAGCTCCTCGTCCTTGAGCGCGGCGTCCGAGCCCGCGAACTGCACGCCACCGGCGAGGAACTGCTCACGGCCACCACCGGAGCCGACGGCCTCGTACGTCACGGTCACGTCGGGGGCGACGGAACCGAACGTCGCCATCCAGCCCCCCATCGCCGCTTCCTGCGAGCTGGCGCCTGCACCGGCAAGGCTGCCGCTGAGCTCGGCGCCGCCGTCCGACGTCGCGGTGTCGGAGTCCGTGCTCGTTGCGTCGGCGCCGCATCCGGCGAGGGTCACTGCGAGTGCTCCAGCCAGCACGATGCTGGCGAGGCTGCGGTTGTTGACACGCTTCACTGTCTGGCCCATCCTCAAGTTTCTCGGCCGCAGCACGGGATGTCTGCGATCAAGGACGACGCTAAGGAGTCCGAGTGACGCGACGACGGTCCCGGGGTGAACGCAAGATGAACAGTGCACAGACACTGCCGCGTCCACGGCGTGACCATGTGACACGACGCACCATTGCGGTCATTCTGCCTCGACGAACTTGTACCCCAGGCCGCGCACGGTGAGCAGGAGCTCAGGCGCACCCGGGTCGACCTCGACCTTGGAGCGGATCCGCTTGACGTGGACGTCGAGGGTCTTGGTGTCCCCTACGTAGTCCGACCCCCACACCCGGTCGATGAGCTGGCCGCGCGTGAGGACCCGGCCGGCGTTGCGGAGCAGGAACTCGAGGAGGTCGAACTCCTTGAGCGGGAGAGCGACGGTCTCGCCGCGGACCGTGACGACGTGGCGCTCGACGTCCATGTGCACGGGCCCCGCGACGAGCATGTCCTCCAGCGGGTCCTCCTCGGCACCGACGGCGGGCTGGCGTCGACGCAGGACGGCCCGGACCCGCGCCAGCAGCTCACGGAACGAGTAGGGCTTCGTCACGTAGTCGTCCGCACCGAGCTCGAGCCCGACGACCTTGTCGATCTCGCCGTCCTTCGCCGTGAGCATGATGACCGGCACGTCGGACCGCTGACGCAGCTCGCGGCACACCTCGGTGCCGGACAGCCCGGGCAGCATGAGGTCGAGCAGGACGAGGTCGGCCCCACCCTCGTCGAACGCTGCGAGCGCCTCGACGCCCGTCGCGACCGCGACCACGTCGAAGCCCTCGCGGGTCAGCTGGTACGTGAGCGGCTCGCGGTAGGACTCCTCGTCCTCGACCACCAGGATGCGGGTCATGTGTCCTCCTCGGACGATGTGTGCTCGGCGCCCGCGGACGGGATGCGCAGGGTGAAGGTCGACCCACGACCGGGCTCGGACCAGATCCGCACGTCCCCGCCGTGGTCGGAGGCGATGTGCTTGACGATGCTCAGGCCGAGACCGGTGCCTCCCGTGTCGCGGGAGCGGGCCGGGTCGACGCGGTAGAAGCGCTCGAAGATCCGGCCCTGCTGGCTCGCCTCGATGCCGATCCCCTGGTCGACGACGACGATCTCGACGAGGTCGCCGGCGCCGCGCACCCCAAGACCGATACGGGTGTTGGACCCGGAGTACGCGACAGCGTTGTCCAGAAGGTTGCGCACCGCGGTCACGAGGAGCGCATGGTCCCCGAACACGCGCAGGCCCGCCTCTCCGCCGACGTCGAGCGTGATCTCCTTCGCCTGGGCGACCACGCGCGCCCGGTCGGCCGCCTCGGCGACCACGTCGTCCACCTCGATGACACCGATCTCCGTGAGCGCCCCGGCGACCTGGAGGCGCGAGAGCTCGATGATCTCGTGGACGAGAGCTCCGAGCCTCGTCGACTCCTGCTGCATGCGGCTCGCGAAGTGGCGCACCGCGTCCGGGTCGTCCGCGGCGTCCTGCATCGTCTCGGCCAGCAACGAGATCGCACCGACCGGTGTCTTGAGCTCGTGCGACACGTTCACCGTGAAGTCGCGGCGGATCGCCTCGACGCGCCGCGCCTCCGTGCGGTCCTCGCCGAGCACCACGACATGCTCCGCATCGAGGAGGGCGACCCGGACCTGGACCATGACGCGACCACGACCGACCGGACCGCGGGGCAGCTCGAGCTCCTCGTCCGCGATGACGCCGTCCCGGCGCACCGCGTCGACCATGTCCTGGATGGCGGGGTGAGCGACAGCATCGGCGCGGACGAGCCCGAGCGCGTAGGCCTGCGCGCTCGCACGCACGACGCGGTCGTCGGCGCCGAGCACGACCGCGGCCGAGCGCAGGACGGCGAGGACCCGGACGACTCCGGGGTCGAGCTCCGGCGGCGCCTGCTCCGGCATCGTGCGCTGCTCGCGCTCGCTCAGCCGGAACGCCAGCGTCGCGAGCACTCCCGTCATGAGCCCGAGCAGGCCGACGACGACGATCGGGTATCCATCCACGCCGTCAGCCTACGATCACCGGCAGGTTCTCAGCGCCCACCGGGCCGTCCGGGGCGCAGATGCTCAACGCTCCGGCCATACTGGTCACCCAGTGTTCATGTTGAGTCGACCCGTCGTTCATGAGACCGACCCCGATCCCACACCTGAACTTGTCATCGTGGTCGCTGCACCACACCACGAGAGGGAACACATGCGCGAGATCTTCGAAGCAGAGCTCAAGCAGGTCGGCGACGACCTGGCCGAGATGAGCCGCCTGGTGGAATCCGCGATCAGCCGCGCAGGCACCGCGCTCCTGACCGCCGACCTCCAGCTGGCACAGTCCGTCATCGCCGACGACCACGCGATCGACCAGATCGAGCGCCACCTGGACGAGCGCTGCGTGCTGCTCCTCGCCCAGCAGCAGCCCGTGGCCACCGACCTGCGCGTCGTGGTCAGCGCGCTGCGGATGAGCGCCACGCTCGAGCGGATGGGCGACCTCGCGCGCCACGTCGCCCAGGTTGCACGCGGCCGTTACCCGAGCAAGGCGATCGCACCGTCCGCCGAGCACACGTTCGCCGCGATGCACGACGCCGCGACCCGTGTGGCACAGCGCACCACCACGCTCCTCACCACCCGCGACCTCACGGTCGCGGCGAACATCGAGAGGGACGACGACCTGCTCGACACCCTGCACCAGGACACCTTTGCCGCGCTCCTCGGCGAGTCCTGGACCGGGACCGCGCAGGAGACGATCGACGTCACCCTCGTCGGCCGATACTACGAGCGCTTCGGCGACCACGGCGTCTCCATCGCCCGCCGGGTCGTGTACCTCGTCACCGGTGACTTCGCCGAGGCGTCCGCGGGTCGCTCCGTCGGAGCCTGACCGTCTGAGAAGGACCTCTGGTCCGAGCCGTCTGGCTCGCCCTCTGGGGCGGGCACGAGCATCGGAGCACGACGAAGGGCCGGGACCCCGCGGGGTCCCGGCCCTTCGTCGTGCCGTCGTGCATGGTCGCCGTCGTGCGCGGTCAGCGACCGTGCACGACGGCGACCGGTCGGGTCAGCGGCCCTGGTTGGCCACGGCCGCGATCGCGGCAGCAGCAGCGTCGGCGTCGAGGTAGCGACCGCCCTTGACGACCGGCGTGAAGCTGTCGTCGAGCTCGTAGACGAGCGGGATGCCGGTCGGCACGTTGAGGCCGGCGATCGTGTCGTCGTCGATGCCGTCGAGGTGCTTGATGATCGCGCGCAGCGAGTTGCCGTGCGCGGCGACGAGCACGGTCTTGCCGGCCTGGAGGTCGGGGATGACCGAGCCCTCCCAGTACGGCAGAGCGCGGACGAGGACGTCCTTGAGGCACTCGCTCTGCACGACGGGAGCGTCCACGTAGCGCGGGTCCGAGTCCTGCGAGAACTCGGAGCCGAGCTCGATGGCGGGCGGCGGCACGTCGTAGGAACGGCGCCACAGCATGAACTGCTCCTCGCCGAACTCGGCGAGCGTCTGCTTCTTGTCCTTGCCCTGGAGCGCACCGTAGTGACGCTCGTTGAGGCGCCAGTCGCGCTTGACCGGGATCCAGTGGCGGTCCGCGGCGTCGAGGGCGAGGTTCGCGGTCGTGATCGCACGACGCAGGAGCGACGTGTGCACGACGTCCGGGAGGATGCCCGCATCGGCGAGCAGGCGACCGCCGCGCTTGGCCTCCTCGACGCCCTTCTCGGACAGCTGGACGTCGACCCAGCCGGTGAAGAGGTTCTTCGCGTTCCATTCGCTCTCGCCGTGGCGGAGCAGCACAAGGGTGTATGTCATGGTCCTATCCTGCCGCATGTGCACCACCCCGCGACTGGGCCTTTCGACCGGTGGACGGAGGAACCGCTCAGGAGCGGACGGCCAACGAGTACACCTTGAGGGTCTGCTCCGCGGTCACGTCCCAGCTGAAGCCGGCCGCGACCCGCAGAGCGCCGCGGGAGAGGTCCGCCCGCCGGGCGTCGTCGTGCAACAGGTCCGCGAGCGTGCGTGCCCACCGGTGCGGGTCGTGGTCGGGGACGAGGACGCCGGAGACGTCGTGGGTGACCGCCGTGCGCAGCCCGCCGACGTCGGCGGCGACGACGGGCGTGCCGCAGGCCTGCGCCTCGACGGCGACGAGGCCGAACGACTCGCTCCGCGACGGGACGGCGACCACGTCGACCGCGCGGAACCAGCGGGCGAGCTCCGTCCGGCCCACCGGCGGGTGGAAGACCACGTGCTCGGAGACCCCGACCTGGTACGCGAGGGCCTCGAGCTCACGGAGCGCGGTGGGCCGGCCGCTCGGCCCGCCGAGGATGACGAGGGTGGGGACGCTCTCTCCGTGGTCGGCGAGCACGCCGAGCGCCCGGATGAGCACGTCGGGTGCTTTGAGGAGCTGCACGCGCCCCGCGAAGAGGACGATCTTCCGGTCCACGGGCAGGCCCAGCGCGACGCGCTCGGCCACCTGTCCGGGCCCCACCGGGGAGAACGTCGCGAGATCGACCCCGGGAGTCACCACGTGCACCCGCGCGGGGTCCGCGTGGTACTGCGTGATGAGGTCCTGCGCCTCCGCCGGGGTGTTGGCGATGAGTGCGTCCGCCTCCTCGACCACCTGCTCCTCACCGACGATCCGGCCCATCGGCTCGGCGACGTCACCCGGGGCGAGCGTGGCGTTCTTCACTCGCGCCATGGTGTGCATCGCGTGCACGAGAGGGACGTCCCACCGGTCTGCGGCGAGCCAGCCCGCCTGTCCGGAGAGCCAGTAGTGCGAGTGCACCACGTCGTACCAGCCCACCTGCCGCGCCGCCTCCGTGCGGAGCACTCCTGCGGAGAAGTAGCACAGCTGGCCCGGGAGGTCGTTCTTGTCCAGGCCCTCGAAGGGACCGGCCGTGATGTGCCGGACGAGGACGCCGTCAGCGACCTCGACGACGTCGGCCTGAGCGGACGAGGTCCGTCGCGTGAAGATCTCGACGCGTGCGCCGCGGCGCGCGAGAGCGCCGGACAGCTCGGTGATGTAGACGTTCATGCCGCCTGCGTCCCCGGTGCCTGGTTGCTCGAGCGGAGAGGTGTGGACGGAGAGCATCGCCACCCGGGGCGAGTCGTGCGTCATGCGGGTGCGGTCGACGGGTGCATCGAACCAGTCTCCCACCACGCGAGGGGGTCGTCTCGTCGTCCGGTCGGGCAGGTCCCGGAGCGGCCCAAAGGTCCCATGACCGGTGCGGTGCCACGCCGGAGGATGGTGAGCATGGAACAGCAGGGAGCGACCAGCAGAGCCACCTCGCTCGCAGCCTTGCGCCTCATGCTCGACGACCCGGCCGAGACCCTCGAGGTCGTCGTGCCGCTGTCCGCCGAAGAGTGCGCGCTGCTCGCCGACGACCACCTCGTGTGCACCTGCAACAACGTCAGCGCCGGAGAGATCCGCACCGCCATGAGCGACGGCAGCTGCGCGAGCCTCGACGACATCCAGGTCAAGACGCGCGCCGGCGGTGCGTGCGGACGCTGCCTGCCGACCGTCGCCGGGCTCGTCGACGTCGAGATCCTCCGGAGCCGTCCCGCCTGAAGCAGGCCACCGGCGTTGCCGGGTGCCCGGCGCGCCTCAGGTCAGGCGACGACGACGCACGCCGGTGCGGGGATCTCCGCCTGAGCCACCACGGTGCCCCCACCCGTCACGGGATCCATCCGGAGCACGACGAGCGACGACGACTCCTGATTCGCGACGACGACGAGGTCCGCACCGTCGTCCGCCTCCACGACCGCGAAGTGACGCGGCCACACGCCTCCGACGGGGGTGTCGGCGAGGTGCTCGAGCGTCGCGTGCCTTGGCGTCTCGTGCGCGAGCCCCTCGTGCACGAGCGTCCCGCCTCCCCGGACCGCGAAGGTCGCCACGACATCCGGGCCACGGACCGCGACGTAGAGCCGTGCCCCGTCAGGACTCAGCGCGAGATGGGACGGGAGCGGTCGCACACCGTCGCGTGAGGGCGTCCTGCACGCAGGGACGGATGCCACCGGGTCTCCGGAACCGGACGAGGTGTCCGTGCTCACCACGTGCACCGACGCGTCGAGCTCTCCGACGACGAACGCGGTGCCCCCTGGATGGATGACGGCGTGCCGGGGGCCCGTGCCCGGCACGAAGGCCACCGCGATGCCGTCGCCCACGACGACCTCTGACTCGCCTGTCGTGCTGCCGGTGACCGAGCTGGAGTCGGTGCTCACGCGGCCGTCGTCGCGTGAGCCGCGCGTGCGCCTGTACCGACGGATCTCGTCGGTCCCGAGATCCATGACCCACGCGAACCGACCGCACGGCGTTGGGAGCGACGAGTGCGCGTGGGATCCCTCCTGCCGGTCGAGCACCGGACCCGACCCTGCGTGCCCGAAGGTCGACGGGGCTGCGCCTGGGACGAGGTCACCCGAGGCGTCGAGCGCGAGGACGCCGAACGTCCCCGACGAGTAGTTGCTCACCCACAGCTCGTGGTCCAGAGCCACGACGTGGCACGGGTCGGCTCCCCCGCTGGACGCACCGCCGCGCGGCTCGAGGACAGGGGTGCCGTGCGTCGCCGAGACGGCGAAGGCTGCGAGTGAACCCTGCGACTGCTCGGACACCGCGTACAGCCGCTCGCCGGAGGGTGCCAGCGCGACGAAGGACGGCGAGGCCGTCTCGACGAGGAGGCTCGGCTCTCCGAGACCGCCGGAGCCTGTGTCGAGAGGCACACCCCACACGCCCTCTCCAGACCCGGGAGAGCCTCCGGTGGGGTACGTACCTACGAACAACCACGGCACGATGCAGACCTCTCGGATCGTCGACGGTGCGGGGACAGGTCACGGGTCCGACGCACGGATGGGTGGTGGGTCCGAGGACCCACCACCCATCCGTGACAGAGCGACCAGGCGCTAGTTCGCGGCCTCGTACGCTGCGCGGATCTCCGCAGAGATACGGCCGCGCTCATTGACGGAATACCCGTTGGAACGGGCCCATTCACGAATCGTGTTCGCGCTGGAGCCGCCTGCCGCAGCACGGCTGCTCTGCCGACGCGCCGGCTTGGCGCCGGAACGCGAGACCTTGCGAGCGTGACCCACCCACGTGGCGAGAGAGTCGCGGAGCTTTGCGGCATTCTCCGTGGTCAGGTCGATCTCGTAGGAGACGCCGTCCAGGGCGAACGTCACGGTCTCGTCCGCGCTACCACCGTCGAGGTCATCGACAAGAATGACCTGTACTTTCTGAGCCACTGAGGGCACCTACCATTCTGTCGTTCGTCGCGGATCAGAGGGTGATTCACCAACTAGCATTCATGATCACACCACAAAGCAATCCACGTCAACACGAGCAGCACATTTGCGCGAGCGTCACGCTGCGCGCGGAGGCTGACCTGTCCCCGCGGCTCCACCCTCAGCCGACTCAATACGGTCCAATTCCGCGAGATTCGCGCGCTCGTTACGGTCCGCTCGGATGATGAAACGCATCGCGAGGTAGAAGATCACGCCGACACCAATTGACGGCACGAGCGCTGCGACAGCCTGCCAGAATGTATCCACCAGGCCACTCTACGGCGCGAACCTGAGAATCCGGTCGCCGCGCGGTCCGGCGCCCGCGCACGAGCGCCGGAGTCCTAGTGCGTGGGCTTGACCAGCGGAAAGAGGATCGTCTCCCGGATCCCGAGGCCCGTCAGCGCCATGAGAAGCCGATCGAGGCCCATCCCCATGCCACCGCTCGGCGGCATGGCGTACTCCATGGCGGTGAGGAAGTCCTCGTCCAGCGCCATCGCCTCCGAGTCACCGGCGGCCGCCAGGAGCGCCTGCGCCTCGAAGCGCTGCCGCTGGATGACCGGGTCGACGAGCTCGGAGTAGGCGGTCGCGAGCTCGACGCCCCGCACGTAGAGGTCCCACTTCTCCACCTGGCCCGGTACGGACCTGTGGTCGCGCGTCAGCGGAGAGGTCTCGACCGGGAAGTCCCGGACGAATGTCGGGGCGTAGAGCGCATCGCCGACGTGGTGCTCCCAGAGCTCTTCGACGAGCTTGCCGTGGCTCGCTTTCTTGGGATCGAAAGAAATGCCGTCGCGCGTCGCACGGGCGACGAGCTCCTCGACCGTCGTCTCCGGGGTGATCTCCGTACCGAGCGCCTCGGAGAGGGAGCCGTACATCGTGATCTGGGCCCACTCGCCGCCCAGGTCGTATTCCTCACCGTCGGGAAGAGTCACCACCGTGCCGCCGAGCACGTCACGCGCCGCGCCCTGCACGAGGTCCTGCGTCAGCACCGCCATGGTGTCGTAGTCGCCGTACGCCTCATAGGCCTCGAGCATCGCGAACTCCGGCGAGTGCGTCGAGTCGGCGCCCTCGTTGCGGAAATTGCGGTTGATCTCGAAGACGCGCTCGATTCCACCGACGACCGCACGCTTGAGGAAGAGCTCCGGTGCGATACGCAGGAACAGGTCGATGTCGAATGCATTCATGTGCGTGGTGAACGGTCGCGCGGACGCGCCGCCGTGGATCGTCTGGAGCATCGGTGTCTCGATCTCCATGAATGTGCGCCGGTGCAGGTTGTCGCGCAGCGACCGCACCACTCCCGCCCGCAGCCGTGCGACGTCCCGCGCTGCCGGGCGCGCGATGAGGTCGACGTACCGCTGGCGCACGCGGGCCTCCTCGGAGAGCTCCTTGTGCAGCACGGGCAGCGGACGGAGCGACTTGGCCGCGATCTGCCAGGAGTCGGCGAAGATGCTCAGCTCGCCCCGCTTGGAGCTGATGACCCGGCCGTGGGCGAAGAGGTGGTCGCCGAGGTCGACGTCGGCCTTGAAGCCCGCGAGCGAGTCCTCGCCCACGACCGCCTGGCTGAGCATGACCTGCAGCCGGTTGCCCTCGCCGTCCTGGAGGGCGACGAAGCACAGCTTCCCGGTGTTGCGCAGGAACACGACACGACCGGCGACACCCGCGAGGTCGTCGGTCTCCTCGCCCTGCTCGAGGTGCGCGTAGGCGCCGCGGACCTCGGCGATCGTATGGGTCCGCGGGACGGAGACGGGATAGGCCTGCTCACCCCGCTGGATCAACCGGTCGCGCTTCTCGCGGCGGACCCTCAGCTGCTCGGGGAGGTCGTCGTCGCCGTGCTCGGGCGTCGTGCTGGGCGCGGGGGTCTGCGGAGAAGTCACCGGCCAATCCTAGTTGTGGCTCACGGTGCTGACGACACGCCTGCGACCACGGGTGTGCAGACAAGGTGGAGACCGGCTGCACGACGGAAGGATCACGCCGACCGCCTGCGCGGACGACCTAGCCTCGCGCTCCGCTGCGGGCCTGCGCCGGGATACGGACGACGAACGTGCACCCCGGAGCGCGGTTCGCGACAGCCACGGTCCCGAGGTGGGCCTCGACGAGTCCCTTGACGATCGCGAGCCCCAGCCCCGCACCGGTCTCTGCGCCCGGTGTCCGCGCGTGGCTGCCACGCCACGCGACGTCGAAGACCCTGTCGAGGTCCGCGGCCGGGATCCCCCCGCACGCATCGCTGACGCTCAGCTCGATCACGTCGCGGTCGACCCGCGCGTCGATCTGCACAGCACCGTCGGAGGGCGTGTGTCGGATGGCATTCATCACGAGGTTGGTCACGACCCTCCCCAGCGCACTGGGGTCTGCCCGGACGAGGACTCCCGGGTCGACCCCGCCTCCGACACGGACCCGCCGCGCACGGGCTACCGGGTCGGCCCCAGCGACGGCCTCGCTCACCAGGTCGCCGAGCGAGAACGTCTCCATCGACAGCTGGAGCGCTCCAGCATGGATGCGGGAGAGCTCGAACAGGTCGTCGACCATCCGAACCATCCGGTCGACCTCGGTGCGCATCTGGCTCCAGTAGCGCCGTGGGTCCTCCGCGATCCCGTCCTCCAGGGCCTCCGACATCGCCCGGATACCGGCCAACGGTGTACGCAGGTCGTGGGACACCCAGGCGACCAGCTCGCGCCGCGACTCCTCGAGGAGCTCCTCACGGTCGGCGGCCTCGCGCAGACGGTCGCTGCTGCGCATGAGCTCCCGAGAGATCTCGTCGAACTCGTGCGGACCGATCTCGACCCCGACGAACGGACCGCCCTCACCGAACCGGGTCGCGGCGTCACGCAAGGATCGTGCAGAGCGCACCACCTGGTCCCCCACCCAGAGTGCGAAAGCCACCGACACCAGTCCGGAGACGACGCAGACGATCATGACGACGCCCATGTCGTGGCTCGACAAGAACATCGCCCGAGCCGTGCCGAGCACCCCGGAGACGATCCCACCGACGGCGACCAGGGCCAGGAGCGAGGCGGACCACCGGACCGACCTCCGGCGCAACAGCCACGCGATCCCGACCCCGCCGAGCCCGACCGCGAACGACCATGCCGCAGAGATACCGATGACGATCAGCGTGTCTCGACTCATACGGCCTCCCACCGGTAGCCGACGCCCCAGACGGTGACCAGGCGTTCGGGGTGGGTGGGATCGGTCTCGACCTTCTCCCGCAGCCGACGCACGTGCACCGTCACGGTCGACTGGTCGCCGAAGGACCACCCCCACACGTCCCGCAGGAGCTGGTCCCGCGACCACACGACGCCGGGGTTCACGACCAGGAAGCGCAGCAGATCGAACTCGCGCGCCGTGAGCGCCAACCGCTCACCTGCCCGTGTGGCGATGTGGGTCGTCGAGTCGATCACGAGATCGCCGTGGCTGACCACCGCCGAGCCGATCGCCTCAGCACGCTGACCTGCCCTGCGCAGGACGGAGTCGACCCGCAGCGCCAGCTCACGGGGGCTGAACGGCTTCGTCAGGTAGTCGTCAGCGCCCAGCTGCAAGCCCACGACCCTGTCCGTCTCGCCTCCGAGCGCAGTGAGCATGACGATCGGGACGTCACCTGTCTCGCGCAGGCGACGGCACACCTCGAGGCCGTCGATGCCCGGCAGCATGAGGTCGAGGACCACGAGGTCTGCAGGCCTGCGCCGCATCGCTGCGAGTGCGCTCTCGCCGTCACCGACGTCGACCACCTGGTGGCCTCCCGACCGCAGGTAGGACACGACGACCTCCCGCACGGTGCGGTCGTCGTCGACCACGAGCACGTCCGCCATCGTCATTCCTTCTCTCTGTGCCGACGGACGGCAGCGCCGACTGCCGCGGCCATCAGGACGAGCCCCGCGAACACCAGCCAGCCGGTCCCGTACGGGCGGTCGAGGAGAGTGGCATTGTCCGGTCGTGCACCGAACCGTCCGAGCACAGGCACGGCAGCGATCGTCACCGTCCCCAGCACGATAGCCGCCGAGGACACGGGGGCTCGTGCCCACCGCGGCAGCAGGGTGGCTCCGAGCGCACCGGACGCGATGACGAGCGGCGCGATGATCGCGTCGTGCACGACGATGCCGCCGAGCAGCCAGGTCGCGGCGGCGGCGAGGTTCCGCGGCCCGCCCTCGAGGAGATGCGCGGCCCCGATCCCGCCGATCACGAGTCCGGCAGCGAAGAGCAGCGCGCGGGCCAGCCTCACGTCTCGACCTCGAGCCGCGAGACCCACTTGGTCTGGAGCACCCCGGGACGGTTCGGGGCGATGATCCGGCACGGGTAGCCGTGATCGAGGCTGAGCGGTTCCCCGCCGAGCTGCAGCGCGAGGAGGGTGTCGTCGTCGGCGACGAAGTTGCCGGGCAGCCGCGACTCCCGGTAGGCGCCTCGTTCCTGCAACGAGGTGACCAGGACGGCAGCCCCGAGCGGTGCGCCGACCAGTGCGACGAGGTCCTTGACCCTGACGCCGGTCCACTCGCCGCTCGCGCTCCATCCTTCGACACAGGCGATCGGGAGCACTGCGCTGTGCTGCACCATCCCCGCGATCTGGTCGCGTGCTAGCCGCACCTCGCGCTCGCCGTGGACGACGGCGAGGCTGAAGTCGTCGGCGACCGCCGTCTCGGTGACCCGCGCGGCGGCTGCGGTCCGGTTGATCGGGATCCCGCCGGGGCCGTCGCCGGAGCGGACGCCGAAGACGGAGATCTGCCGGAGGAACGGCACGGTGGACCCGGCGCTCCCCAGAACGACGAGCGCGGAGGCCACCCAGGTGGTGCGCAGGAGCCCGCGTCGGCTGAGCCCACCGGTCGACTTCCCGAGATCCTCGGTCGTGTCTGCAGCACCGTCCGGGCCGGCGTCGACGTCGCTGCCGAGCGCGCGCCTGATCATCGGCAGCTTCACGGCGACGTGCACGAGGATGGCCCCTACGGCTATCCACCCGACGGCGTAGTGGGTGGACCGGAACCCGAAGTGCCAGGGGTACCACTGGGCCGAGTTCGCCAGGCCCGTGGCGAGCTGGAAGATCGCGGCGGCGACGAGCACGCCGACGGACGCACGCTCGAGCGCGTGCAGGACGAGCTCTCTGCGAGGCTTCCACGGTGGCCGGGCGAAGAGCTTCGGGAAGACCGACCACAGCTTGACCAGCAGGAGGGGCACAGCTGCAGTGCCGCTGATGACGTGCAGGCCCTGCGACACCTGGTAGGTCCAGGAGGGCCGCGTCGGGAGCGCGATCCACGGGGCGGGTTCCTGGGAGACGTGGCTGTAGAGCCCGGTGACGAACGCCACGACGAAGCAGATGCCGAGCCACAGTCCGACGCGTGAGGCGACCGCGGGGCCGCGCAGCCGGGACGAGAAGCTCTCCTCCCTCGGCATCAGCCTCATCCGCCGGGTCATGTCGGTTCCTCGGACGTGCGGCTCAGCAGGGCGACCCAGCGGCCCTCGTGGTCGTGGACCGCGTCGACCACGAGCCCCGCGGACGCTGCGACGGACGGGAGAGCGTCGACGCCGAGCACGGCCCAGGGGAACGGCCGGGACTGTCTGCCCCCCATGCGCAGCCGGACCGTGTGGATCTGCAGCCCGGTCCCGGGCGGGGCGATGTCGACGACGACGCGACCTCCGGCCGCGAGGAGGTTGCCTGCACGTCGGAGCAGTCGAGACGGGTCCCCGCCGATGCCGACGTTGCCGTCCGCGAGCAGTGCGCTGGACCACCGCCCTTCTCCTGGTAGGGAGCCGAACATGTCTGCCTGCACCGCTCTGACACCGCGCGCTCGGGTCTGTGCGACAGCCTCGGGAACCACGTCGACGCCGAGCACGTCGACGCCGCGTCCTGCCAGGTGCTCGGCCATCCGACCAGGGCCGCAGCCGAGGTCGATCGTCGGACCGGTGCAGTGGGCCAGGATCGCACGATCGCTCGCGTCAGCGATGCTCGCCCACCGGTGGACCGGCACAGGCTCGGGCTCGGCTGCCATCCCGACGATCGTGCACACCTCTCCCCTCAGCGCGTCGGTGAAGACGCTCGCGAGACCGACTCCGACGCTCACCTCGCACGCCCGGGGCGTCGTCCCGGGCCAGCGTGCCAGCGCTGAGCGAACCGGGTCGTCGGGGCCAGCGCCGCAACGTGGACGGCGTCGGCGACGACGTCGACGTCACGCATCGTCGGGGCCTCGACGACGCCCGCGTCCTGCGACTGCAGCAGGTCCCAGGTCTCTCGACCTGTGCGGGGCGTCGACATCTGCACCTGCTCGAGCCCGTCGACCAGCCCGGGACTGCTCGTCGCGAGCACCCACCAACCACCGTCCTCGGCGAGGCCCAGGACGGGGACGCCCCCGCTGACGACGTCGCACACGCGCCCGAGCACGTCCGGGCTGACGTGAGGCGTGTCCATGCCGAGCTGGACGACGGGCGCTCGGGTGACGCCGTGGACGTCGCGATGCGCGTTCGCGATCCTGACGGCGAGCCCGTCGCCACGCTGGTCGTGCACCGTCCAGCTGCTCAGTCGCAGAAGGAGGTCGTCGTCCACGACCTCGTCCAGGTCACCGGCCAGAGCGAGATGGCAGCGATCGAGCCCGAACGCCTGCTCGCACGCGTCGAGCGTGTCGAGCAGGGCGGCGGCCGCCAGCCGCGCAGCGAAGACCGGGCCGACAGCCGACGCGAGCCGCGTCTTCACCTGTCCCGGGACCGGTGCCTTCGCCATGACCAGGACGACGGGAGCGATCATCGGATCACCCGCGCGAAGTCGCGTGCGGTCCGGAGCGAGCCGACGAGCGAACCGGACACCTTCGACCGGGTCCCTGGCGCCCTCGGGTGGTAGCTGACGTCCGACTCGGACAGCACCCATCCTGCGCGGTGCGCCGCGAGCAGCAGCTCGACGGGGTAGCCGAACCGTCGGTCCTGCACCCCGAGGGCGAGCAGGTCAGCACGTCGGCAGACCCGCACCGGGGCGATGTCTCGCACCGGGAGCCCGGTCCGCCGCCGCAACCACCAGACGACGGCCGCGTTGCCCGCCCGCGCGTGCCACGGCCACACGCCGGGCCGGACAGGTCGACGACGACCGAGCGCCATCGTCGCCTCTCCAGCCACGACGCTCGCCAGCATCGGTTCGAGCTCCCGCGGATCCATCGAGCCGTCACCGTCGAGAACCGCGACGTACTCTGCGGTCGACGCCAGCACCCCGGCGTGGACCGCCGCGCCGTAGCCGGGGACGGGCTCGACGACCACCCGTACCCCGCACCGGGCGGCGACCTCTGCGGTCCCGTCGACGGACCCGTTGTCCACCACGATGACGTCGAGACGGGCCGGCACGAGGGCGAGCAACGCAGGGAGTGCGGTCGCTTCGTCCTTGCACGGCAGGATCAGGTCACAGTCCGCTTGCATGCCCTCAACGCTAGGGCGCGCGCACCGCGCAGGGGCGTCAGAATGCCTTACGGAAGTCTGACGAGCACAGCGATCGTCGGATCCGTGACCAGAGGATCCCTAGCCTCGACCCATGAGATCTTCAGGCACGTCCCGTCCCCGCCTGACTGCGCCCTGGTGGGGTCTCGGTGCGGCGGTGGTGCTCATGCTCTGTGCGGCCGCGATCCCCGCGGTGTTCCAGTGGCAGGTGCGTGCAGACTCCTTCCCACCGCTGCACGCCAGATGGTCGCCGCGGGTCGGGCCCGGCAGCCTCCCTGCGCTGGCCGTCGGCATCGTCGGCGCGACGTGGGCGCTCAGTGCGGCCGGGAGGCTGCCGTGGCGTCGGCTCCTCACCCTCACGTGGGTCGTCGGGGCAGCCTGGATGTTCTCCCTCGCACTCGTCGACGGCGTCTCCGGGATCGACGGCATCCTGGGTTCGTCCTACGAGTATCTCGTCCCCGCGCGTGCCACGACCGACATCAGCGCGACGCTGGACGAGTACATCAGCCGGATCCCTTCCGACTCGTCGGACCCGTGGCCGGTCCACGTCGCGGGGCACCCTCCGGGAGCGCTCCTGTTCTTCGTCCTGCTCGTGCGGCTGGGGCTCGGCTCGGACCTCATGGCCGGTGTCGTCGTCACGCTCGTGGCCGCGACGACCCCGGTCGCCGCCCTCGTGACCACGCGCGCCCTCGGGGTGGAGGTGGACGGCCGACGCGCGCTGCCGTTCATCGTGCTGGCGCCGGCGGCGATCTGGCAGGCCGTCTCGGCCGACGCGATGTTCGCCGCCGTCGCTGCCTGGGGGCTCGCGACGCTCGCCATCGCCGCCGCCCGGCGCAGCATCGGCTGGTCGCTGCTGGCAGGCCTGGTCCTCGGCTGTACCGTCATGCTCTCCTACGGGCTCCCGCTGCTGGCGTTCCTGGCCGTCGCCGTCCTGCTGGCTGCGCGAGCCTGGTTCCCCCTCGGGTTCGCGGTGGCGGGCGCATCAGCCGTCGTGCTCACCTTCGCTGCGCTCGGGTTCCCCTGGTGGGAGGCCTTGCCGGTGCTGCACGAACGGTACTGGGACGGTCTCGCCAGCCTGCGGCCGGCCAGCTACTGGTTGTGGGGGAACGTCGCAGCGCTGACGTTCTGCGCCGGACCGCTCCTCGGCGCCGCGCTCGCTGCGACGGGACCGGAGACGGTCGCCGCGGTGCGTCGCCCGAGCCAGCACGCGACCGGCATCCTGGTCGCCGCGGCGGTGCTCACGGTCGTGGCCGCCGACGTCTCCCTCATGAGCAAGGCCGAGGTCGAACGGATCTGGCTCCCGTTCGTCCCGTGGCTGCTCCTCTCCACCGCGTTCCTGCCCGAGCGCTGGCGACGGCCCGGGCTGGTCCTGCAGATCGGGATGACGCTCGCCCTGCAGCACCTGCTCTGGACCGACTGGTGACGGCCGGCTGGTGGTCCCTAGGGCCGCAGCGGTTCGGTGGCGAAGCGAACCAGCCCTTCTGAGGGTCCGACCTGAGCGGTGAATCCCAGCTCCCTCCGGGCCCGTTCGGGGGACGCCACCACGTGCCGGACGTCCCCCGGTCGGTAGCGCCCGGACACGATCGGCTCGAGGTCCGACCCCGCGCCCTGCGCGACGGCGCGGGCCACGTCGAGGATCGAGACGGGCTGCCCCGAGCAGACGTTGTACACGGCCCGGTGGTCGACCGGAGCGACGGCGACCGCCTCGACCGCGAGCGCATTGGCACGGGCCACGTCGCTGACATGCACGAAGTCGCGCATCTGAGCACCGTCCTCGAACACCTCTGGAGCTCGTCCGTCCTCGACCGCGGAGCGGAACAGCGCGGCCACACCCGAGTACGGGGTGTTCGGGGGCATGCCCGGCCCGTACACGTTGTGGTAGCGCAGCGCCACCGCGCTGCCTGGTGCTTGCCGCGCCCATGCAGACGTGTAGTGCTCCTGGGCGAGCTTGCTGGCGGCGTAGCTGCCGCGCGGATCGAGCCGTGCGTCCTCGTCGACGGTCTCCCAGCTCACGGTCAGCCCGCACTGCGGGCAGTGGTTGTCGAACTCACGGCGGTCGAGCGCCTCGATGGACCGCGAGGCGGGTTCCACCCGCCCGTGCTCCGGGCAGGAGTAGCGCCCTTCGCCGTAGACGACCATGGAGGACGCGAGCACGATGCGGTGGGTCCCGACCTCGTGCATCGCTGCCAGCAGTGCTGCTGTCCCCAGGTCGTTGTGCGCGGCGTAGAGCGGCATGTCGGCGACAGCGACGCCGGAGCCCACCATCGCTGCCTGGTGGCAGACGACGTCGATGCCGCGCAGCAGCGTCGACCACTCGCCTGCACGACGCACGTCGAGCCGTGCTGTCCCTGCGGGAGCGGTGCCGCCCGCCGGGTGCGCCTGCGGGATGTAGGCGTCGACCTCGACGACCTCGTGCCCGCGAGCCGCGAGCTCACGCCCGACTGCGGTGCCGATGAAGCCGGCTGCGCCGGTGAGCAGGACCCTCACGGGAGCGTGAAGGGCAGGGTCACGGTGTCGAGCCACGACGCGCACGCGCAGCCGGTCGGTTCGTCGAGGACACCGATCGCCCGGCGGAGGACGTCCCGTACTCGGTCGGTGTTGCGGGCGAGCTCGGCGAAGACCGTGGCCTGGTCCACGGCGTCGTGGCTGTCGACACCCGCGTCCATGTCGGTCACGAGGGCGAGGGCCGCGTAGCAGACGCCGAGCTCGCGGGCCAGGACGGCCTCGGGGTGCCCTGTCATGTTCACGAGCGACCAGCCGGCGGCACGGTAGCTGCCTGACTCGGCGCGGGTGGAGAACCGGGGGCCTTCGATGACGACCATCGTCCCGCCGTCCGTCGCGCTGGGGTCGGCCGTGAGCAGCGCACGCCGCAGGGTGGGGCAGTACGGGTCGGCGAACGGCGCATGGACAGCACCGGTGTCCATGTACGTCTGCTTCCGGGACGTGGTGCGGTCGACCAGCTGGTCGGGGACGACGATGTCACCCGGCGCGACGTCGCTGGTCAGCCCGCCGACCGCGCACGGTCCGATGATCCGACGGACGCCCAAGGACCGTAGCGCCCAGATGTTCGCCCGGTAGTTGATCTCGTGCGGTGGGAGCTCGTGGTGGGGTCCGTGGCGGGGCAGGAACGCCACAGGGTGGCCGTCGATCTGACCGACCGCGATGGGGCCTGAGGGCGCGCCGAACGGTGTGCTGACGTCGATCGGGTCGGCGGCCTCGACGAACGAGTACAGGCCGGAGCCACCGATGACAGCAAGACTCGGGGTCGGGGTGGGGTTCATGCCTGAAGTGTCGCAGCGTCGCGACATCGCACGGTGATTTCCGTGCCAGCCGGCCAGAGCCGAAAGACTTCCGTAAGAGCCCCGCTGCGCGCAGTGCGGTGTCGGTTCCGTCAGCGGTGTGAAGGCTCGGTCAGGCAGGGACGAGGTCGAGCGCGAGGTCGAGGATGGGTGCGGAGTGCGTCAACGCACCGACCGAGAGGTAGTCCACGCCGGTCTCGGCGACCTCGCGGGCTCTGGCGAGCGTGAGGTTGCCCGTCGCCTCGAGCTCGACCCGTCCCGTCATGGGCTCGAGCGCGCGCACCGCCTGAACGGTGCGCGCCAGCACGTCCGTCGGCATGTTGTCGAGGAGGAGGAACCTCGCCCCGGCCCCGACGGCCTCGAGCGCCTGCTCCACCGTGTCGGCCTCGACCTGCACGAGCACCTCGGGGTAGGTGCCGCGGACCGCCTCGATCGCACCCGACACGGAGCCGGCCGCCACGATGTGGTTGTCCTTGACCATCGCGACGTCGTACAGGCCCATGCGCTTGTTCGTGCCCCCACCCGCGCGGACGGCGTACTTCTCCAGGGCGCGGAGCCCCGGAGTCGTCTTGCGGGTGTCGAGGACCGTCGCCCCCGTGCCCTCGAGCGCGTCCGCCCACCGTCGGGTGGCCGAGGCGACACCGGAGGCCCGGCTGGCGAGGTTGAGGAGCGAGCGCTCTGCGACGAGGACGACCCGGGCGGGCCCGGTGATGACCGCGAGCCGTTGCCCCGCGACGACGCGATCTCCGTCGTGCGCGTCGAGCACCACGACCGCTTGTCCGAGGGAGAATCGCGACGCGACCTGGTCGAGCACCTCGGCCACCACCGCGAGACCGGCGACGACGCCCTCCGCGCGAGCCATGAGATGAGCGACAGCCGGCGCGTCAGGACCGATCGTCGACTCGCTCGTCACGTCACGTCCTGGGTCTCCCCCGAGGTCTTCGTCGAGGGTACGGCGGACGATGTCGGCGATCCACGCAGGATCGAGGACGAGCACAGGGGTGTGATTCACGGGACCCAACCTAACCTGGCCCGACGCGTCCGGCGTCACGCTCCAAGCGCCGCCAGACCGGGAGGACGAACGGTCCGGCGACGATGACGAGGTAGGCAGCGCCCATGATCGTGAGCGCCGTCACCACACCGACCTGCTCGACGAGCACACCGGCACCGATCGCACCGAGCGGCATCGCGGACCATGCCCCAGCACTGACGGCGCCGTTCACTCGCGCGCGCATGCGGGCGGGCACCTGCTCGAGGAGGACCGTCCCGATGATCGGGTTGAGCGACCCCGCCGCGACCCCGGCCACCACCATGACGGCCAGGCAGCCGACGAGGCCGGGCTGCGCGGCGAAGACGAAGCACACAGGAGGGCCGGTGAGCGCGAAGCCCAGGGCGTAGGTCCAGCGTCGCGAGAGGCGGGGCCCGACCACGCTGAAGAGCAGCGACCCCGCGATGGCCCCGAGCCCGAAGGCCCCGACGAGCAGCCCGTACGACGCCGCGGTGAGCTCGGCGGACGCGTACACCGGCATCACGACGCTCATGAGGCCGATGTCGAGCGCATTGGTCAGGACCACCATGAGCACGACTGCGCGCAGGATGCGGTTGTCCCACATGACCCGCAGGCCCGCCCGCAGCGACGCCCAGTACGGCTCGTGCGCGGGGGCGTCCGGATCGTCGTCCGCCCCCGGCGGACCGGCAGCCAGCTGGAGGTCGACCGGGACGGCGAGCTGCACGAGGGCCGCCGAGAGCACGAAGGTGACGGCGTTGAGGACGAGCACGGTGAGCGGACCGGTCCAGGCGACGAGGAGCGCCGCGAGCGGCGCCCCGACGAGCGAGCCGGTCCGCTGGGCCGCTCCCCACCACCCCATCGCCCGGTCGAGCGGGACGCCCGCCCGCTCCGCGGCCTCCGGGACGAGCGCCGTGCGGGCGCCCTGGCCCGGGGCGTCGAGCAGGTTGGTCGCGAAGACGAGGGCGAAGAGGACGCCGAGCGGCAGCCCGACCGTGACGTGCAGGAGCGGGACGGCGGCGATCGTCACGGCCCCCACGAGGTCCGCGACCATCGACGAGCGCCGGTAGCCGAAGCGGTCGACGAGCACGCCCCCGAGGGCCCCGCCGAGGACCACGGGCAGGGTCGTCGCGACGGCGAGCGCGCCGGTGAGCACGGCGCTGCCCGTCTCGGCGAGGACGTAGAGCGGCAGCGCCACGAGGGTGATGGAGTTCCCGACGACCGCGAGCACGTTGGCCGACACGAGCCCGGGGAACCCGGACCGCCGGACCTCCGTCAGGGGGTTCGCTCCGCGGCGGGTCACGGGGTCGCCTCGTCGGCCGGGCGAGGGGTGACGTCGGGGAAGGTGTGGACGACGAGCGCGACCGGTCGCGTGCCGGCCCGCGAGCCCGTCGTCCTCGACCGCTGCCGCCACCTGTCCATGAGCGCCTCGATGTCCTCACGGAGCGCCGCGGTGTCGTCGAGCGAGATCCAGACGACGTCGTCGGAGAGGTGCTGCGCCTCCCGCCACCCCTCGTCGAGCTCGTCACGTCGCGCGAGGGCGTCGACGGCACGCTGGTGCTGCAGGTCGAGGACGCTCCGTGCGAGCTCCTGGGCTGCGGCCGCTCCGGCCGGGCTGTGGTCGAAGTCCGACGGGTCCCAGTGGGTCGTGCGCGCCGAGGCGGGGGGGGGGGGGGGGGGGGGGGGGGGGGGGGGGGGGGGGGGGGGGGGGGGG
>NZ_JBDYKL010000050.1:0-23229 GCF_040012415.1 Sanguibacter sp. 25GB23B1 | reverse complement strand
GTGCTCTTGAGGACGGAACGTGCCCTGCGGAGCACGTCCGGTCCTCAAGAGCACGCCCGGTTCGGTCCCGGATGCTGGCGCCCGGCCGGTGCTAGCGTCGAAGCCCGGACGAGTCGTCGACGGAAGAGGCACGAGCATGCTGGTCGGTCTGCACACGGACTACCTCACGGAGGAGCTGGCCGAGGACGGCCACCCGCTCTCCTTCTCGCTGAGCTGCCCGCCGGGCTTCAACTTCGCGTACGACGTGGTCGACCGCCTCGGCGCCGAGACTCCGGACCGCCGCGCGCTGCGCTGGTGCAACGACGAGGGCGAGCGCGCCGACTACACGTTCGGCGACGTGCAGCGGCTGAGCGACCAGGCCGCGTCGTACTTCCTCGCCCAGGGCATCCGCAAGGGCGACCGGGTGCTCCTCATCCTCAAGCGCCACGCGCAGTTCTGGTGGGCCATCACGGCCCTCCACAAGATCGGCGCCGTCGCCGTCCCGGCGACCAACCAGCTCCTGCGCTACGACCTCGTGTTCCGCCTCGACGAGGCCGACATCTCCGCGGTCGTCTGCACCCTCGAGGGTGACGTTGCCGCCGAGGTCGAGGCCGCCGAGGCCGAGACGGGGCGCACGCTCCTCAAGGTCGGCGTCCGCGGCGAGCGCGCCGGTTGGGACGACCTCGACGCCGGCATGGCTGCGGCCCCGTCCTTCGTGAAGCCGTCCCCCGAGGACCTCCCCGCAGTCGACGACGCGATGCTCCTCTACTTCACGTCGGGCACCACGGCGCAGCCGAAGATGGTCGTCCACGACTACTCGTACCCGATCGCCCACATCGCCACCGCCAAGTACTGGCACCGCGTCGACCCGGACGGCCTGCACCTCACGCTCTCCGAGACCGGCTGGGCCAAGTCCGTGTGGGGCAAGCTCTACGGCCAGTGGCTCCTGGAGGCGTGCGTCGACGTCTACGACTTCGACCGCTTCGACCCCGTCCGCCTCCTCAAGCACCTCGAGGAAGCGCGCGTCACGACGTTCTGCGCCGCCCCGACCGTCTACCGCTTCCTCATCACGCACGACCTCGCGTCCTACGACCTCTCCGCCCTGACGCACTGCACCATCGCGGGCGAGGCGATGAACCCGGTCGTCTACGAGTCCTTCCGCGACCAGACGGGCATCGCGCTCAAGGAGGGCTACGGGCAGACGGAGATGACCCTCGCCGTCGTCACGAACTACTGGCAGGCCACCAAGCCCGGCTCTATGGGCCTGCCGTCGGCCGGGTACGACGTCGTCCTCCTCACCGACGACGGCACCGAGGCGGGCGTCGACGAGGACGGCGAGATCTGCCTGCGCCTGCCGGAAGGCACCAAGCCCATCGGCCTCTTCACGGGATACGCCGGCGACCCCGCGACCACCGCGTCCGTGTGGCACGACGGCTTCTATCACACGCACGACCTCGCCCGACGGGACGCCGACGGGTACTTCTGGTACGTCGGCCGCACCGACGACATGATCAAGACCTCCGGCTACCGGGTCGGCCCCTTCGAGGTCGAGAGCGTCGTCATGGGCCACCCCGCCGTCGTCGAGTGCGCGATCACCGCGGCGCCCGACGAGGTGCGCGGGAGCGTCATCAAGGCGACGATCGTCCTCGGTGAGGCCTACGTGCCGTCGAGCGCGCTCGTCAAGGACATCCAGACGTTCGTCAAGGAACGCACGGCGCCGTACAAGTACCCGCGCATCATCGAGTTCGTCGAGAAGATGCCCACCACGGTCTCCGGCAAGATCCGCCGCGTCGTCCTCCGCGAGGAGTCGCAGCGCGCGGCCGGCACAGACGCGTGAGGGGTCTCCTGAGCCGTGCTGCGGCCAAGCCCGCGGACTGGAAGGCACTCTGGGCCTTCCTCGCGCCGGCGGGTGGCCGCGTGACGCCCGACGCGCTCGACCGGATCTCGGCCGCCGCGACGGCGCTGCCGCGCAAGACTCTCCTCGCCGCCGACGACCAGCTCGGCCGTGCGATGGGCCTGCTCGACACGGAGGACCACGCCCGATACCTCAAGCGCGACGCGTGGCAGGGACCGGAGCGGCGGTTCGCCCGGCGCCGGTTCGTCCGCGCGCTGCACGCGGTGCTCGTCGCGGGCCCCGACACTGTGGCCCGCGCAGCCGCCGACCCGTCGGTCGTCGGGTCGTACGACCCGCAGGACACCATCCCGTGGCGGGAGCGAGAGCTCGACGACACCGTTGCCCTGCGGCTCTACCGCGCGATCAACGAACCGGGCGGCGCGCGCGGGCACGTCAAGGCCGTCTCCGTCACCCGGAGCGCGAACCTCACCGACCGTGCGGAGAAGGGCTGGCCGAGCATCGCCCTCGGCACCACGCAGTGGCCGCACCTCTTCGACTACCACGACCCCGAGGGGACGTGGCTCTCGGTCGAGGCTGCGGTCGGTGCCCTGCACGACCAGTCGTGGCTCGACGCCGCACGTGACGCGAACGAACGGATCGCCGTCGCTCTCGGCGAGCGCAACCCGCCCATGATCACGTCGCAGCTCCTCCAGGAGGCGCTGGTCACCCTGCGCACGCCGGACGACGGCGAGGACGAGGAGCCCACCTTCGACGAGGGCTTCCTCGACATCACCGTGACGCTGGACCCGGCCGTGCTGGCGGCTCTGCCCGTCGCGGGACGAACGGACCACCTCACGCGCGCGGCGTCCACCGCCCTGCTCGAGCACGCCTCGACCCTGACCCCGGAGGCGGCAGCCGTGCTCACGCGCCTCGCGGCCGTCGGGGCCTAGCCGCCGGGCTGCGACGCGTCACGGGACAGTGATGGTCTGCGCGAGCTCCCGGAGCGCGGCCTCGCCCTCGCCGCGCTCGGCGTACATCGTGAACCAGAGGTACGCGTCGTCGGTCTCGACCCAGACGTCGACCATGTCCCGCTCGTCGTACGAGACCGGCTTGAACTCTCCGGTGGACCACTCGGCCCCCGGAACCTTCACGCGGTACGACGCGCCGTCGACGGCGTAGGCCCAGTCCACGTCGGAGATGTTCATCCCGGGGCTCTTGGGCACCATCACGACCGCGAGGTCGGCGCGTTCTCCCGTGGGCTCGAGCTCGGGGCCGACGAACGACTCGACCACGATGTCGTCGCCGAACTCGCCGGGGAGCCACGCCCACGCCTCCTCGCCGCCACGCTCCCACTCCGGGGCGAGCGCGTAGTCGACTCCTTCGAACGACTGCGGCGTGAAACCGCTGGGCACCGTGCCCCAGTCGACGTCATCGAGGAACGGCAGGGACTCCGAACCTCCCTCGACCAGGGCCCCGACGTCCAGCGAGGCGATCTCGACCTCCCACCCGTCGAGGAGCCACGCGCCTCCGTCCGTGACGACGGCGTAGGTCGCCTGGGCGGAGGTCGTCTCGAACGCATGCTCCTGGTCGGGGATGCCGAGCGCGCGCTCGTAGTGCGCCACGAGACGAACGACGACTGCACCTTCGTCACCGAGGAAGATCTCCGTGGTCACGAAGCTCAGGAGCGTGAAGCGGAGGTCTGACCCGTCTGCGAGCGTCCGCCCGAGAGCGGGGTCCCGCGTGGTCGACCTGCAGTCGACGAGGTAGGTGCAGTCGGGGTCGGTCAACGCCGCGGGAAGCTCGGTGTCCCAGAAGTCACCGGCGGGGAACTCTGCGCGCAGGCGCTCCGCCACGACGGCCCGCGTCTCGGCGCTGTCGTCTGCGACCATCTCGGAGTCGATGTACTCCTGGACGAAGAAGGTGACGGCCTTCCGCTGCGCCTCGGCGATCTCGTTGGGCGAGTACGCGGCCTCGACCTCCGGGCTCACGACGTCGGGGGAGTACTGGAAGACCGGGGAGTCGTCCGCGATGGCGGCCTGACGGTAGGACCCGTGGACGTCGGTGCGCTCGGGCCCGTCGGCGCTGAGCCCGAAGACGATGTTCGACGAGCGGTCCGGGGGCATGAACGTCAGCGGTTCGTCGACGGTCACCTCCGTCGCCTCCGCTGTCACGCGTGACTGGAGCACAGGAGCTGGCTCGTCCGAGCAGCCGGCGAGCCCGAGGATCGCGAGCACGAGGAGCGCGGATGCTCGACGGTCCAGCCGGTGGGTCGGCACGATCGGTGTCCTGTCTGTGGGAGGTGCGATGCACAGACCAGATCGACACGAAACCGGGCAGACTTGAGGATTCCGGCAGGCCCGAGCGCTGAATCGCGCGGCGACCTCGGGCCCTCCCTGCGAAACCCGGCGCCGCCGACCTCGGGCATCCGCCCCGACCTCGGGCGCTCAGAGGCCCGAGGTCGAGGTGAGTGCCCGAGCTCGGCGGCCGGAGTGGTGCCTGTGCGGTCACGTCAACGTGATCCGGGACGGAGGAGGCTGGCGCCTCGCGACCGTGGACGGCGCCGAAGGGTCCGCGGTCGGCACCGGTACGCTGCACCGGTGCCCCAAGTGGTACTCCCGTCCCATTCGCGGCCGCGGGAGCAGTGCGTGACGAAGGAGATCGCCCGATGGAAGGCCAGCTCGCCCCCGTGCTCGACCAGGTGCTCCGCCGCAACCCCGGCGAGGCCGAGTTCCACCAGGCCGTCCGGGAGGTCTTCGACTCGCTCGCTCCGGTGCTCAAGAAGAACCCCCACTACGTGGACGCTGCCGTCCTCGAGCGGATCTGTGAGCCCGAGCGCCAGATCATCTTCCGCGTGCCGTGGGTCGACGACTCCGGCCGCGTGCAGATCAACCGTGGCTTCCGTGTCGAGTTCAACTCGGCTCTCGGGCCGTTCAAGGGCGGGCTGCGGTTCCACCCGTCGGTGTACCTCGGCATCGTCAAGTTCCTCGGCTTCGAGCAGGTCTTCAAGAACTCCCTCACCGGCATGCCCATCGGCGGTGCCAAGGGCGGAGCGGACTTCGACCCGCGCGGCCGGTCCGAGGGCGAGATCATGCGCTTCTGCCAGTCGTTCATGACCGAGCTCTACCGGCACATCGGCGAGTACACGGACGTCCCCGCCGGTGACATCGGCGTCGGAGGTCGAGAGATCGGCTACCTCTTCGGCCAGTACAAGCGCATCACCAACCGCTACGAGTCCGCCGTCCTGACGGGCAAGGGCATCTCCTGGGGCGGCTCGCTCGTGCGCACCGAGGCGACCGGCTACGGCACGGTCCTCTTCGCCCGGGAGATGCTCAAGACCCGCGGGCTGGAGCTCGAGGGCCAGCGCGTCGTCGTCTCCGGCTCCGGCAACGTCGCTACCTACGCGATCCAGAAGGCCCAGGAGCTCGGCGCGCTCGTCGTCGCCTTCTCCGACTCCTCCGGCTACGTCGTCGACGAGGCCGGCGTCGACCTCGACCTCCTCCGACAGATCAAGGAGGTCGAGCGCGGCCGGGTCGCCGAGTACGAGAACCGCCGCTCGTCGGGCACCTTCGTCGAGGGCGGCTCCATCTGGGACGTCCCCGCCACGGTCGCCCTGCCGTGCGCGACGCAGAACGAGCTCGACCTCACCCACGCGCACACGCTCCTGAAGAACGGCGTCCTCACCGTCGCCGAAGGGGCGAACATGCCGACCACCCCGGACGCGGTCGCCGCGTTCCAGGAGGCGGGGGTGCTCTTCGCACCCGGGAAGGCAGCGAACGCCGGCGGGGTCGCGACCTCGGCGCTCGAGATGCAGCAGAACGCCAGCCGCGACGCATGGACGTTCGAGCACACGGCCGACCGCCTCGAGCAGATCATGGTCGGCATCCACGACCGCTGCGCCGAGACCGCCGACACCTACGACCAGCCGGGCAACTACGTGGCGGGCGCCAACATCGCGGGCTTCATCAAGGTCGCCGACGCGATGATCGCCCTCGGCGTCATCTGAGCCTCGACCGGCAGGCATCTGGGGCCCGTCCGGCAGGTGCCTGGGCCCGACCGGCACCCGCTCGAGGCCCTACCGTCAGTCGCCGAGCAGCCCGTGCTCGTGCGCGCGCATGAGCGCCTCCTCGCGTGAGGAGACCTCGAGCTTGCGGTAGATGCTGCGCACCTGCGTCTTGATGGTGTTCGCGGAGACGAACAGCTCGCGGCCGATCTCGGCCATGTTGCCGGTGTTGACGAGGTGGCTGAGCACGATGAGCTCGCGCTCGGCGAGCTTGACCGTGGAGAGCAGCGACGGGAAGACCGGGGGGACCTTCGTGAGGTCGGCGAGGAACTCCGCGGTCGGGTCGTGGTCCCGGGCAGAGGCCGCCGTACGCAACGCCAGCAGGTCGCTGCGAGGCACGAGCATGAGCGGTGTGCGGAGCTGGTGCTCCGTCATGAGACGGACCGCGGCATCGAGGTTGCGCAGCGCCATCGGGGTGTTCTCCAGGCGCAGCGCAGACGCTGCGCGGACGAGCAAGGACTCGGCGCGGAGCCGCACGGAGAGCGTGTCGTCTCCCGTGACCCGGCTCAGCGTGCGGATCGCCTTCTCCGGCTGGTTGGCCAGCAGCCAGCGGCGCGACCACATGACCGCGATCCACGGGGATGTCCTCGGGTGCTCCTCGAGGAGCGCCTCGGCCTTGACGCCCTGGCCGTCGGCCATGAGCAGTGCCGCCCGGCACGAGTCGAGCAGCGCGCGGGACCGCTCGCTGATGGTCGGCAGGTGCGCGGACGTCGTCATGTCGATCTCGAGTGCGGCGCTGCCCTCGGCCGACCGCCCGAGGCCGAGGTCGATCATCGCCTGGGCGTAGCGGAAGAGCGGCCAGTGCTCCGTGAGGTTCACGTGCGCACGCATGAGGTGGAGCTCGTACTGCGCACGCGGGAAGTCGAACTGCTCGAGCGCGGACAGCGCCTCGCCCAGCCGGTAGAGCGCGCCGTAGTAGCCGTGCTTCCACGCCTCCGGCCACAGCTCGCCCCGGACCTTCTCGAGCAGCGGTCGGACGGTGGTGATCTCGCCCTGCATCGCGAGGGTCCCGCAGCGCAGCGCCTGGGCGTGGTGGCGGCTCTCGGCCCCGGCCGACTCGGCCATCGCGTAGCTCGTCTCGAACGCGCTGATGGCGCGTTCCGCCTGGCCGCCGTAGTACAGGGTGAGGCCGAGGTGCTCGAGCATGACGGGCAGGATCGCCGTGAGCTCGTCGCGCTGCGCCATGGTGAGGTCGGAGAAGAGGCGCATCGCGCGGTCGGTCACGCCCATGGCCTGGTCGACGTGACCGGTCGAGCGCAGCGACGCGCTCTGGATCGTCAGGAGGATGAGCCGTTCGGCGGGGCCGGCCTTGGTGCTGCGGAGCTTGGCCGAGGCGTTCGCGATGGAGAACATCTCCATGGCGCGGACCCGGTGCGCCCCGGAGGAGTTGTAGGCGAGCGCGAGCACCATCGCGAGGATGGGGTAGTTGTACAGGCGCCGGATCGACAGCGGCGAGAGCAGCCGCACCACCGCTTCGGGGTGGTACGAGAGGAGCGTGAACCATCGCGCCTGGGCGACGCGTGTTGCCAGGTCGAGGTCCGAGATCGAGACGGCCTCGCGGAGCGCGACGAAGGGCTGGTCGTTCTCGAGGGCCCACGCGGCCGCCGTGCGGACGAGGTCGTCGACCACCTCGGGCGACCGGGCGCGGAGCTCCGCGCGGAGCAGGGAGCGGATGAGCTCGGAGATCTGGAAGGTGCGTCCGAGCGTGGTGACCGCCCACATGCCGATGCCGGCGGCCTCGAGCTGGCTCAACGCCGTCTCGGCGGCGGCGAGGTCGGGCAGGTCGGCGAGCTCGACCACGAGGTCGAGCGCGAGGAGGTCGGCGACCGAGCAGCGCATCGCGAGCTGCAGCGAGTCGGGCGGGAGCCGTCCGACGACGGAGTCGTGGAGCATCGTCGCGCTCGCGTCGATGAGCCGGGACGAGATCTCCGGGGCCTCGAGCCCGTCGGGCTCCATCTGCAGGGCGACGATGAGGCCCCGGATCGCGATGGCGGATCCGTCGGAGAGGTCGTGCGCGGCGAGCGCGAGGTTCTCCCAGCAGGTGAACCCGGCCTGCTCGAAGGCCGTCGCCGTCTCGGAGAGGGTGAAGCGCAGGGTCGCGGGGTCGACGACGACCGTGTCGAGGGAGAGCGAGGTGACGGGCAGCTCGAGGGACGACAGCGTTCGCGTGGAGATGACGAACGCGAGGCTCGGGCAGTGCTGGAGGAGGAAGACGATGTCGTCGTGCACGTCCTGGTCCTGGACGTGCTGGTAGTCGTCGACGACCACGACGAGGGGGGTGCGCAGCTGGCCGAAGCCCCGGACGAGGAGCCGGCGGGGATCGTCGGTGACGCGCATCTCGGCGACGAGCCGTCCGAACACGGGGGCGTACTCGGCGTAGCCCGCGTCGATGATCGTCATGATGACCTCGCGCCAGAACGCGAGGCGGGTGGCGGCGCCTTCGTGCGCGGTGACCCACACGCCGGGGGGAGCTGCCGGATCACGGCGGGCTGCCCATTCTGCGAGGAGGACGGTCTTGCCGCTGCCCCCGGGGCCCCGGACGATCGTCAATGGGGCGGATGTCGACAATTCTTCGACGAGCTCGGGGCGGGGGATGAGAAAAGACGGTACGCGCGGTCCACCGTAGAACCCACCGGAAGGTGATGGGTTGTTCGGCTGCTCGGACATGCGACGCGGGACCCTTCGGACACCCTCGATATCAGTCGGCGGGGCGTCTGGAGCGCGGGGGTGATGATCGCCGATGACCTGGGTGACAACCGATGGTAGAGGTACGAGCGCTCGTTCAGAAGGCGCACGTGGAGATGGTCACAGCAGAAACAGGGAATCGCATGAAGTTTCCGACATTATCAGCCGGAAGCTCCATGCGATCCCTGTCCGAGAGGACTCTTCAGAAGCTACTTGGCGGCCTGTGCCCGGCGGCTGATGCGGAATGCGACGATGCCGGCTGCGATAAATGCGGCGGCGAGCGCGGAGAGGAGTCCGACCTTCGCGCCGGTCGCTGCGAGCACGCCGTCCTGGTCCTCGACCGTCACGGCCTGGGGCGTCGCGCCGGAGACGGACGGGACGACGGCCGGGGCAGGTGCCTGGCCGAACGCGCCGCCGACACCCGAGGTGGGCGGCGTCACCGCGGGCACCTCGGCGTTGTCCACGGGGACGGTCGGGGTGGCGGGCTCCTCAGGAGTCGTGGGGACGGTCGGCTCGGGGGTCTCCTCGACCGGGACCTCGGGGGTGGGTGTCTCCTCGGGGACCTCGGGGTTCGGGGTCTCCTCGACCTCGGGGGTCTCCTCCTCGGGGACCTCAGGGGTCGGCGTCGGCTCGGGCGTGGGCTCCGGGGTAGGCTCCGGCGTCGGGTTGCACGTCGCCGGGTCGTTCACGGGCTGGACGAACGTGTGGCTGACGTAGACCTTGCCGTCTTCCTCGGGTCCCGTGAGGATGCCGTCGGAGAGGATCTCGTCGACGAGCTTCTTCTGCTCGGGGGTGCCGTAGCGGTAGACGTCGACCTGGTACCAGCCGGTGCCGCACGCCGGGACGGTGCCGGCGAGCTCCTGCGGCCAGGAGACCTCGGCCTTGGTGCTCTTGGGCATGAGCCAGGCGACGGTCTTGGTCTCGTTCGACACGGGTGCCGGCTTCGTGGACGGCTTCTGCCACTTGTTCCAGGACGAGTCGTTGCGCTTGTCGTCGTGGCCCCACGTGGTGGCGACGGACTGGGTGGTGCCCGCCGTGGCGGTAGCGGTGGTGAGGGCAGCCGCTCCGGCTGACGGTGCGACCAGGAGGCTGATCGCGGTCGTTCCCGTGAGGAACGCGGTGGCGAGGGCGGAGATCCGCACGGTCGCTGCGCGGGGGAACATCGAAGAGGTGGGCTCGGCAGCTCGGGTGGCCTGAGTAGTGCGCACGTGTTTTCCTTCGTCTGTGGACGGGCCGCGGTGGGACGGGGGGAGAGCGTCTCGTCGCGGGTAGCGCTTCGCTGACGTGAACTCTCGCCGGGCAGCGAGGTGCGGATTTCGCCGACCCGCGTTTTTAACCCTCTGATTCACCCTCTCGGGTGCTCGCGACGCCGCCGTCCGTGTGTTAGCCGATAACGCGGCGTCCGGGTGTGTGCTGGTCACGGCCTCGCGCGGCACGGACCGGGACCGGGTCGTAGAGTCGGGTCGTGCCCTCCAGACACCTGCGCATCGCCCTCCCGGCATCGACGGTCCCCGAGCGGATCCGCTCCGCCTTCACCCGCCTGCGGGGCGAGATGGACATCCCCGAGGCCTTCCCGCCCGAGGTCCTCATGGAGGCCGAGCGGGCTGCAAAGCACGGGGTCGGCGGGACCGACGGGCACGACCGCGGGTCGCTCGACATCGAGTTCGTGACGATCGACCCGCCCGGGTCGATGGACCTCGACCAGGCCGTCCACATCGAGCGCGGCCCCGCCCGTGCCGGAGAGGACTCCGGCTTCGTCGTCCGGTACGCCATCGCGGACGTGGCCCACTTCGTGGTCGCCGGCGGCGCCGTCGACCGCGAGGCCGCCACGCGCGGCATGACCTTCTACGCCCCCGACGGTCGGACGCCGCTCCACCCGCCCGTCCTCTCCGAGGGGGCCGCGAGCCTCCTCCCGGACGCGGAACGTCCCGCCGTCGTCTGGCGCATCGAGCTCGACGCGACGGGCGAGGTCGTGTCCGTCCACGTCGCCCGTGGCATGGTCTGCTCGCGCGCCCGCCTGACGTACGACGAGGCGCAGAGGGCGATCGACGACGGCTCCGCGGGCGAGGTGCTCGAGCTGCTGCGTGTCGTGGGACTCCTGCGGGAGCAGATCGAGCGTGCGCGCGGCGGGGTCTCCCTCGACGTCCCGGAGCAGAACGTCACGGTCGATGCCGACGGCACCTACGGTCTGGAGCTGCGCTCGGTCCTCCCCGTCGAGGGGTGGAACGCCCAGATCTCGCTGCTCACGGGCATCGCCGCGGCGCGGGTCATGCGCGAGGGCGGCATGGGGATCTTCCGCACGCTGCCGCAGAGCGACGAGCGCGACGTCGAGCGCCTGCGACGCACCTCCCGCGCCCTGCGCATCCCGTGGCCCGCCGAGGAGCCGTACGCGGACCTCCTCGCGCGGCTCGACTCGTCCGAGCCGCCGCACGCCGCGTTCCTCAACGAGGCGACCTCGCTCTTCCGCGGGGCGGGATACCTCACGTTCGAGGGTGACGTGCCCGAGGGCTCGGAGCATGCGGCGATCGCCGCCGAGTACGCCCACGTCACCGCCCCGCTGCGCCGGCTCGTCGACCGGTACGGCACCGAGATCTGCCTGACGCTGTGCGCTGGTGGTTCTGCGGCAGACGTGCCCGCGTGGGTGCGCGAGGCCTTCGCGGAGCTGCCGAAGATCATGTCCCGCAGCGGTCAGCGCGCCGGAGGGTTCGAGCGCGCCGCGATCGACGTCGTCGAGGCAGCGCTGCTCAACGGGCGGGTCGGCGACGTCTTCTCGGGTGTCGTCGTCGACCTCGACGGCAAGGACCCGAACAAGGGTCAGGTCGTCATCGACGAGCCGACCGTCCGGGGCGTGGTGCGCAGCGAGGGTGCGGGGCTGCCGCTGGGCGAGGTCGTCGCCGTGCGTCTGGCCGAGGCCTCGATCGAGGCGCGCACCATCGTGTTCCACCTGCACGGGCAGGACTAGTGCCCCCGCGACGCAGGACCGACCCGGCCGACGGTCGAGCAGCCGTGGCCGCGTGGCGCGAGGGTGCGGGGGACCGGGCCGTCGTGACCACGGCCGTCCGCTTCACCCTCGAGGAGCTGGCGGACGTCGCGCCGGGCCACGCGGTCGAGGTCCGCGTGCCGCCGTGGGGAGCGGTCCAGTGCGTCGAGGGTCCGCGGCACACGCGGGGCACGCCGCCGAACGTCGTCGAGACGGATCCCGAGACGTGGCTCGGCCTGGCCACCGGCGGGATCGTCTGGGCGGACGCTGTGCACGACGGCCGTGTGAGCGCGTCGGGCGAGCGGTCCGACATCTCCGAGCTGCTCCCGCTCCAGGCGACCCGGGCCCGCTAGCGACATCCGGGTCCCGCGTCCGCTAGGCGCGGACGACGGGAGCTCGCATGCGCCGCGCTGCGCCTGAGATCCGCGCCGTCGCGAGGACGGTCGTGCGTCGGCTGAGGAGTCGGGACGCGACGACGCTCAGCGCGGCGCCGCG
This sequence comes from Sanguibacter sp. 25GB23B1, assembly GCF_040012415.1. Lineage (NCBI taxonomy): Bacteria > Bacillati > Actinomycetota > Actinomycetes > Micrococcales > Sanguibacteraceae > Sanguibacter > Sanguibacter sp. 25GB23B1. The sequence goes on along the minus strand of NZ_JBDYKL010000050.1, from coordinate 11,196 downwards.
ACGGGAGAGGCTGCTCGGGGCTGCGCCGCGGCGGTCGAGCGCGCGCAGGGCGGCGGCGGCGACCTCGTCGGGGCTCTGGAAGCTCCCGCCGTAGTTCTCGGTGCCGATCTCGTCGAAGAACTCGGTGCGGGTGAGGCCGGGGGAGAACGCCATCGTGCGGACACCCGTCCCTCGCGTCTCCCACCAGAGCGCCTCGGTGAAGCTGAGGACGAACGCCTTGGACGCGGCGTACACGGCCATGCCCGGGATCGGCTGGTAGCCCGCCATGCTCGCGACGTTGACGAGCACTCCGGTGCCGGCTGCCGTCAGGTGACCGAGGAAGGCGTGCGTGATGTCGACGACGGCGCCGATGTTCAGGGCGACGAGCGCGGAGAGCCGGGTGGGGTCCTCGTCGCGGAACGGTCCGTCGGTGCCGAACCCGGCGTTGTTGACGAGGCTCGTGACGGTCATGCCACGGCGTGCGACCTCGTCGACGAGCGTGGCTCCCGGGTGCGGGAGCGTGAGGTCGAGGGCGATCGTCTCGACGCGGACGCCGTGGCTGGCGCGCAGCTCGCCGGCGAGGTCGTCGAGACGGTCGAGGCGTCGCGCGACGAGCACGAGGTCGGAGCCGCGGGCGGCGAGCCGGCGGGCCAGTGCGTCGCCGATGCCGGAGCTGGCTCCGGTGATGAGCGTGGTCTGTGCGGAGTAGTCACGAGTCATGTGCGCCACTGTACGCCACATGTGGCACTAAGTGTCAGGTATGGCCCGAAGGGGCGACGGCCTAGGATCGACCGGTGAGCGCAGACGACGAGCCAGGCATCCGCGACAGGACCCGCCGAGCCGTGCGACGAGAGATCGTCGAGGCGGCGATGCCGCTGTTCCTCGACAACGGCTTCGAGGCCACCACCGTCGACCAGGTCGTCGAGGCGGCCGGGATCTCCCGACGGTCCTTCTTCCGCTACTTCGCCACCAAGGAGGACGTCGTCCTCGGCGACCTCCTCGACCGCGGCCACCGCGTCCAGGCCGAGCTCGCCCGACGCCCGGCGGAGGAGACCCCGTGGGAGGCGGTCCGCGGGGCGCTCCTCGTCCTGCGGGACGAGGTGCCGTCGTCCAGCGCGGTCGAGCTGCAGATGGCACGGATGCTCCACGACAGCCCGTCGTTGCGGGCGCGCCGGCTCGAGAAGCAGCTCGGCTGGCAGGAGCTGCTCGTCCCCACGCTCGCGCAGCGGCTCCGAGCGACCGGCGTCGACGGCTCCGCGGCGGAGCACCGGGCCGCCGCGATCGTCGCGAGCGCCCTCGTGTGCCTCGACACCGCGACCGAGACCTGGCTCCGTCGGGACGGTGCGGCGTCCCTCGAGGACCTCTGGGACGAGGCGGTCGCGGCAGTCCGCGCCTAGGTCGCGCCACGGCCGCTCAGGGCCGTGAAGGGCCGTGCAGGGCTCCTACCAGCCAGAACTGGTACGCCCGTTTGTTACCGCTAGGTAACGTGTGCGCGACAGGGGCCCCTTCCACCGAAGTGTGTGGTTAAGTCGGGGGAGTTCAAAGGGATTTGCCTTGGTTGACACCAGGCGTTCATGAGCGTGCGGTTGGATGCGAGCGACGGTCAACGGTGACCGGACGGCCCGCGCCACCTGCGCGCGGCTGACGTCGCACCGAAGAAGGAGCAAGCGTGTTCTCTGGTCACAAGCGGCACACTGCACGACGGAGGGGCGCGCTCGCAGCGACGCTCTCCGGTGCACTCATCCTCGGCCCGGTGGCGACGGCGCAAGCCCTCGTCCCTGCGGCCTCTGTCGGGTCGGTCGCCACGGCCGTGGACGGGTCCTCGGTGGTCATCAACGAGGCGTACCTCAGCGGCGGGAGCGCGAACGCCCCGTTCACGAACAAGTTCGTGGAGCTCTACAACCCGACGAGCGCCCCGATCGACCTCAGCGGCTGGTCCGTCCAGTACCGCTCCGCGACGGGGACCGCCGGCTCGAGCAGCACGGCGCCGCTCTCCGGCACGATCGCGGCCGGCGGGTACTTCCTCGTCTCTGGCGGGTCCAACGGCGCCAACGGTGCCCCGCTGCCTGCCGCGGACGTCGTGGCGCCGGGGCTCAACGCGTCCGGGACGACCGGCACGCTCGCTCTCGTCGTGTCCCCCACGGCGATCACGCTGCCGACCGGCTCGGTCGTCGGTGACGCGCGTGTGGTCGACCTGCTCGGCTACGGCACGTCGAACACCTTCGAGACGGCCGTGGCCACGGCACCGACGGCGAACAACGTGCCGCGTTCGCTCAACCGCACCGACTTCGTCGACACGGACGACAACGCGGCGGACTTCACGCTCCTCGAGACCGTGACGCCGCAGAACGCGGCCAGCACCGGTCCGGACCCGGACCCGACCGAGGAGCCCACCGAAGAGCCGACCGAGGAGCCCACGGAGGAGCCGACCGAGGAGCCGACCGACCCGCCCGTCGGGACCGTCACCCCGATCGCCGACATCCAGGGCGCCGGCGCGGCCAGCCCCCTCGCCGGGCAGACGGTGACCACCCGAGGCGTCGTCACGGCGTCCTTCCCGACCGGTGGCTACGACGGTCTGTACATCCAGACCCCCGGCACGGGCGGTGACCTCGACCTCGCGACGCACACGCAGTCCGACGGCATCTTCGTCTACTCGGCTGCGGCCGCCGCCGGCCTCCAGGTCGGCCAGTACGTCGAGGTGACCGGGACGGTGAGCGAGTACTTCACGCTGACCCAGATCTCCGCCACCTCGTTCTCCGTGGTCGAGGAGGCCGTCGAGGCCGTCAAGCCCGCCAACGTCGCGTTCCCCGCGGTCGAGGAGCAGCGCGAGGCGCTGGAGGGCATGCTCGTCCAGCCCGCAGGCGACTACGTCGTCTCGGACAACTACTCGACGAACTTCTACGGCTCGCTCTCCCTCGCGGCCGGCACCACGGCGTTCGTCCAGCCGACCGACGTCGGTCGTCCCGGGAGCGCCGAGGCAGCCGCCGCGGTCGCCGACCGTGCAGCCCGTGAGGTCGTCCTCGACGACGGCGCGACGACGAACTTCAACTCGACGGCCAACAAGTCCGTGCCGCTCCCGTACCTCACGGGTGGCGCACCGGTCCGCGTCGGGGCGGCGACCACGTTCGTCACCCCGGTGGTCCTCGACTACCGCTTCGAGGCGTGGACGTTCCAGCCGCTCACGCACCTGACCACGGACGTGGCGCAGGCGGTCCAGCCGGCGACGTTCGCCGACACGCGCACCGCAGCACCCGAGGACGTCGGCGGTGACGTCCGCCTGGCGACCTTCAACGTCCTCAACTACTTCACGACGACGGGCGACGAGCTCACCGGCTGCACCTACTACACCGACCGGTCGGGCGTCCCGCTCACGGTCCGTGGCGGCTGCGACGCCCGCGGCGCCGCGACGCAGGAGAGCCTCGACCGCCAGGAGACGAAGATCGTCGCGGCGATCAACGCGCTCGACGCCGACGTGGTGTCTCTCGAGGAGATCGAGAACTCGGCCGCGTTCGGCAAGGACCGGGACGACGCGCTCAGCAACCTCGTGACCGCCCTCAACGCGGCCGCCGGCTCCGACGTCTGGGCCTTCGTCCCGTCGCCCGCCGTGCTCCCCGCCGACGAGGACGTCATCCGCACGGCCTACATCTACCGCACGGCGGCCGTCGAGACCCTGGGCGAGTCGGTCGTCTTCGACGACCCCGCGTTCGTCAACGCCCGCCAGCCGCTCGCGCAGACCTTCACGCCGGTCGGCTCGGACGTCTCCCGCGCGTTCACGGTCATCACGAACCACTTCAAGTCGAAGGGCTCCGGCACGGGCGCCGACGCCGACCAGGGCGACGGGCAGGGCGCGTCCAACGCCTCGCGCGTCGCGCAGGCCACCGCGCTCGTCGCCTTCGCCGACGCCCAGGTCACGGCCACGGGCACGGACCGGGTGTTCCTCGTCGGAGACTTCAACTCCTACACGCAGGAGGACCCGCTCGTCGTCCTCGCCGACGCGGGGTACACCAACCTCACGGCGACGACCGGCGAGAACACGTACCTCTTCGACGGCTACGTCGGTTCCCTCGACCACGTCTTCGGGTCCGAGGCCGCGACGGCGTCCGTCACCGGGGTCGACATCTGGAACATCAACTCGGTCGAGCCCATCGCGAACGAGTACAGCCGCTACAACTACAACGCGTCGATCCTCTACGACGAGACGCCGTTCCGGTCGAGCGACCACGACCCTGCGGTCGTGGGCATCGCGACCACCCCTGAGGCCGTGGAGCTCAACCTCCTCGGGATCAACGACTTCCACGGCCGGATCGACGGCAACACGGTGAACTTCGCCGGCACCATCGAGCAGCTCCGTGCCACCAACCCGGACGGGACCGCGTTCCTGTCCGTCGGTGACAACATCGGCGCGTCGCTCTTCGCGTCCGCGTCGCAGGACGACCAGCCGACCATCGACGTCCTCAATGCCCTGGAGCTGGCCGTCTCGGCCGTCGGCAACCACGAGTTCGACCGTGGCTTCGAGGACCTCACCGGTCGCGTCACGGACGCGTCCGACTGGCCCTACCTCGGGGCGAACGTCTACGACAAGGGCACGACGAACCCGGCGCTGCCCGAGTACGAGGTCCTCACGGTCGACGGCGTGCGCGTCGGCGTCATCGGTACCGTCACCGAGGAGACGCCCGCGCTCGTCACCCCGGCCGGCATCGCAGCCCTCGACTTCGGCGACCCCGTCGAGGCCATCAACCGCGTCACCGCCGAGCTCTCCGACGGCGACGAGAGCAACGGCGAGGCCGAGGTCATCGTCGCTCTCCTCCACGAGGGAGCGCCGGCCGGCACGCCCGACGGCTCGACCATCGAGGAAGAGGTCGCCGCCGGCGGCGAGTTCGCGCACATCGTCACCGACACGGACGCCCGCGTCGACGCCATCTTCACCGGCCACACGCACAAGCAGTACGCGTGGGACGCCCCCGTCCCGGGTGCACCCGGCGAGACCCGCCCGATCATCCAGACGGGCAGCTACGGCGAGAACATCGGCCAGATCACGCTGACGGTCGACCCGGAGTCCTTCGACGTCCTCGCGTACACGGTCCAGAACGTGGCCCGCACGACGACGCCGGCCGCCGAGCTCGTCGCCACGTACCCGCGGGTCGCGGCCGTCAAGACGATCGTCGACAAGGCGATCGCCGACGCTGCCGTCATCGGCAACCAGCCGGTCGGCTCCGTCACGGCGGACATCACCACGGCCTACGTCGACGGCAACCGGGACGACCGCTCCTCGGAGTCCACCCTCGGGAACCTCGTCGCGAACTCGCTGCGGGACACGCTCGAGCCTGCCGAGCGCGGCGGTGCCGAGATCGGCGTGGTCAACCCCGGTGGTCTGCGCGCAGACCTGCGAGTCGGCGACGACGGCGTCATCACGTACGCCGAGGCCAACGCGGTCCTGCCGTTCGTCAACAACCTGTGGTCCCTCACGCTCACGGGCGCGGACTTCAAGGCGCTCCTCGAGCAGCAGTGGCAGCCGGACGGCAGCTCGCGGCCGTTCCTCAACCTCGGGCTCTCGGACAACGTGTCGTACACCTACGACCCGACGCTGCCCCGCGGCGAGCGCATCACGTCGATCACGGTGAACGGCGCGGCGATCGACCCCGCGGCCGAGTACCGGATCGCGACGTTCTCGTTCCTCGCCACCGGAGGGGACAACTTCACCGCGTTCCTCGAGGGCACGGATGCTCGCGACTCGGGTCTCATCGACCGCGACGCGTGGATCTCCTACATCGAGGACAACTCGCCTCTCACGCCGAGCTTCGCCCGGCGCGGCGTGCAGGCAGGTGCTCTCCCGGGCACCGTCGACGCCGGGGCGCAGGTCACGGTCGACGTCGCGAAGCTCGACCTCACGTCGCTCGGCTCCCCGGCGAACACGACCCTCTCGGCGTACCTCGTGCCGGCAGGGATCGCGTTCGACCCGTCGGCCAACCCGATCGCGGCCACGGCCGTGAGCGCCGGTGCGGCGTCGGTCACGGCGACGGTGCCGCCGGGCACCGCAGCCGGTCAGTACGGGCTGTACCTCGTCGCGTCGCCGACGGGGACCACGGTCCGGCTGCCGCTCACGGTGAACGCCGTGGCACCTGTCCAGGGCGTGCGCATCCAGCCCCACGCGGTCTCGTTCAAGCTGTTCTCCACGAGCTACGTCATCGTCGCGGCGACGAACCTCGACCGGGCCACGGCGAGCATCGCGATCAGCACGCCGCTGGGCGACCGGACCTTCACCAAGGTGCGGCCCGGCCAGACGGTGATCACGCAGTTCACCCAGCGCGGAGCGATCAAGGCGGGCACGGCGACCTTCACCGCGACCGCCACGATCAACGGGAAGCCTGCGTCGCAGGTGTACCGCTCGCACTACAGCAAGACGGCCGGGAACTTCTGGCCGTGGTTCTTCTGAGCCGCTGACGAACCTGAACGATCCGGTGATGCCTGCCAGGCCCGCGAGGCCTGGCGGGCATCACCGAGGACGACCTGCGGGCCGTCCGGGCTAGCCGGTGATGCCGGCGGCCCGGGCGGCCCGCAGCCAGTCGGGGAACTCTCCGAGCAGCCGGGCGTACAGCTCGGCATCCGACACGGTGTCGATGTCGTCGAGCTCGAAGAACCCGACGTTGTCGACCACCCGGCCCTCCAGGTCGTCGAGCGTGGTGAGCAGCCCGTAGTTGGCCCGCCCGACCCCGACGAACTGCCAGAAGGCAGGCAGGCTCGACGCCTCGCGCACGAGCTCGGTGATCTCCCGCCGCTTCGAGAACCCGCCGTCCGTGAAGAACAGCACGAGCGTGGGCATCGGGTCCCCGCGGCGCAGCGTGCGCAGGATCTCCGAGATGATCGGGGGCTCGTCGTTCCCGTGCCCGATGGAGTCGTAGTCCAGGCCCCCGTGCGTCCCGGCCAGGTGCAGGTACGTCTCGGGCCACTCCTCGAGATCGTCCGCGGTGAGATCGGGCAGGCGGAGGAACGAGCGGGCGTAGAGGTAGGGCTCCAGCGTCCCGTCGTCGTCGAGCTGGAGCGCGACCGGCACCATGCGCTCGACCACGCGGTGCACCACCCGCAGGTTGTACTGCTTGCGCATCGACCCCGTCTTGTCGAGCACGAGGACCACGCGTGCACGCACGCTCGCGGCGTCCTTCGTGAGCAGGACCTTGTGCACCTCCTTCTTCCGGAGGTCGAGCACCTGGCGCTTCTCGAACGAGAGGCGGCTCCCGGGTGCGGGTGACGCTGCCGACTGCGGAGCCGGGGGAGCGGGTGGAACAGGGGGAGCGGGCGGGGCAGCCGTGGCAGCGGCCGGGGCAGGCTCGTCGTCGACGCTCACGCCGTGCTCCCGCACGAGGTCGTCGAGGCCACCGTCCCAGCCTGCGCTGACGTTGCGCACCTTCCAGCCGCCACCCCGGCGGTACACCTCGAGGAGCACGACAGCGCGCTCGGTCGTGAGCCCGGCCACGGGGCACTCGATCGTGGGCTCGCCGGGCTGCTCGACCCGCACGCCCAGCGCGCTGATGCCCGCGAGCGGTCCGTCGATCGACGCGTCGAGAGCGACGGCGACCGCGATGGTCACCACCTCGGGCGGCACAGCCCCGAGGTCGAGTGCCATCGAGTCGCCGGCGGTGAGCCGGACCCCGCCCTCGACCGATGCCGGCTGGTTGAAGAACACGAAGTCGTGGTCCCCGCGCACCCGGCCGTCGTCGGTGAGCTGGAAGGCCATGAGGTCGACCGTTCCGGTGCGGGCACCGGACACCGCGATCGTCAGGGATGGGCTGGTGAGCGGGCCGTTGGCGCCCCGTGTGAGCTGCATGTGCTCGCCTCCTCGTCGTCCCGGAGAATGTAGCCGACGGTCGCCAGAGCGCTCCATCGATAGACTTGCTCGGTGAGCACACCCGAGCACGGACACCCCGAGACCCCCGACCTTCCCGTGCCCGAGCCGGTGGACGACCTCGCGGCCGTCGAGGCGAGCGCGCAGCCCGCGCGCCTGCGCCGTGCGCCGCGGTACCGGGCGTTCTTCTGGACGGGCGCTCTCCTCGGGATCGCACTGGGCGTCGCCCTCGGTCTGTGGGTCTCGGACCCGGACATGATCAACCGGTGGATCTACGTCATCGTCATCGTCTTCGGCACGACGCTCGTCACCACCCTCGTCGCCGGGCTGCTCGCGATCCTCGCCGACCGCCGCTCCGCCCGCTGAGCCCGCCCGCGCCCCCACCGCTGACGGGCCGTCGGCGAACGAGCGTCCGCCCGCTGGCTCCCCGCGCGAGCCTCCGGACGCCCTGTGCCACACTTGAGACGTGGCCCCCCGTGGAGATGGACTTCTCAATCACGACCTCATGGCTGGTGAAAAGGGACCGCAAGACGCCTGTGGCGTCTTCGGTGTCTGGGCACCCGGCGAAGAGGTCGCGAAACTCGCATACTTCGGTCTGTACGCGCTGCAGCACCGAGGTCAGGAATCGGCAGGTATCGCCACCAGCAACGGTGAGCAGATCCTCGTCTACAAGGACATGGGACTCGTGTCCCAGGTCTTCAACGAGACCGCGCTCAACGCCCTCACCGGGCACATCGCGGTCGGGCACTGCCGGTACTCGACGACCGGCGGCGTGACCTGGGAGAACGCCCAGCCCACGCTCGGTGCCACGGCGTCCGGCACGATCGCGCTCGGGCACAACGGCAACCTCGTCAACTCGGCCGAGCTCGTCGACCTCGTCGCCGAGCGGTACGGCGCGCAGCGCCGCGGTGAGCTCGCCCGCGGCAACACGACCGACACCGCGCTCGTCACCGCACTGCTCGCCGGCGACCCGGACCACACCCTCGAGCAGACGGCGATGGAGGTCCTCCCCAGGCTGCGTGGCGCGTTCAGCCTCGTCTTCATGGACGAGCGCACGCTCTATGCCGCCCGGGACCCACAGGGGGTCCGCCCGCTCGTCCTCGGCCGTCTCGACCGCGGCTGGGTCGTCGCCAGCGAGACCCCGGCCCTCGACATCGTCGGCGCGAGCTTCGTCCGTGAGATCGAGCCGGGCGAGCTCGTCGCGATCGACGCGGACGGCCTGCGGTCGCAGAAGTTCGCCGAGCCGGAACGTGCCGGCTGCGTGTTCGAGTACGTCTACCTCGCCCGGCCGGACACCTCCATCAAGGGCCGGTCCGTCCACTCGGCGCGTGTCGAGATGGGGCGCCAGCTCGCCCGCGAGCACCCGGCCGAGGCCGACCTCGTCATTCCCGTCCCCGAGTCGGGCACACCTGCCGCCGTCGGTTTCGCCCAGGAGTCCGGCATCCCGTTCGGCCAGGGCCTCACGAAGAACGCGTACGTGGGACGCACCTTCATCCAGCCGTCGGACACCCTGCGCCAGCTCGGCATCCGCCTCAAGCTCAACCCGCTGCGCGAGGTCATCAAGGGCAAGCGCCTCGTGGTCGTCGACGACTCGATCGTCCGCGGCAACACGCAGCGCGCCCTCATCCGCATGCTCCGCGAGGCCGGCGCCGCCGAGGTCCACGTCCGCATCAGCTCGCCGCCCGTGCGGTGGCCGTGCTTCTACGGGATCGACTTCGCGTCCCGCGCGGAGCTCATCGCCAACGGCCTCGGCCCGGACGAGGTGGGCAAGTCCCTCGGGGCGGACACCCTCGGCTACATCTCCGAAGAGGGCATGATCGCCGCCACCGAGCAGCCGGCCTCGCAGCTGTGCAGCGCATGCTTCACCGGCAAGTACCCGATCGACCTGCCGGACGCCGACCAGCTCGGCAAGCACCTCCTCGAGCAGGCCGAGCTGCCGCTGGGCGCTCCTGAGGACGGTCTCACGTCGCTCACGGTCTCGGCCGGTGGCTCGACGGCGCTCGCACACCCCTGACCGGGCACCTGCCCGCTCGACCCCTGAACCTGGAGTGACAAACGTGTCTGATGGCCTCACCTACGCCGCCGCTGGAGTGGACACCGCTGCGGGCGACCGCGCCGTCGAGCTCATGAAGGCGGCGGTCGCGCGGACGCACGGCCCCAACGTCCTCGGTGGTGTCGGTGGCTTCGCCGGTCTGTTCGACGTGAGCATGCTCAAGGCGTACGTGCGGCCGCTGCTCGCCTCGTCCACCGACGGCGTGGGTACCAAGGTCGCGATCGCCCAGGCGCTCGACATCCACCACACCATCGGCTTCGACCTCGTCGGCATGGTCGTCGACGACATCGTCGTGTGCGGTGCCGAGCCTCTCGTCATGACGGACTACATCGCGACCGGGAAGGTCGTCCCCGAGCGGGTCGCGGACATCGTCCGTGGCATCGCCGCCGCCTGCGAGGTCGCCGGGACCGCGCTCGTCGGCGGAGAGACCGCCGAGCACCCTGGCCTCCTCGCGCCCGACGAGTACGACGTCGCCGGTGCCGCGGTCGGGGTCGTCGAGGCGTCGGCTCTGCTCGGTCCTGACAAGGTGGTCGACGGCGACGTCGTCATCGCGCTCGGGTCCTCCGGCCTCCACTCGAACGGCTACTCGCTCGTCCGTGCGGTCGTCAAGCGTGCCGGCTGGGCGCTCGAGCGCGACGTCCCGGAGTTCTCACGGACCCTCGGCGAGGAGCTCCTCGAGCCGACGCGCGTCTACGCGAGCGACTGCCTCGCGCTCGCCCGTGACGCTGCAGCGCAGGTGCACGCGTTCTCCCACGTCACCGGTGGCGGCCTCGCGGCCAACCTCGCGCGCGTGCTCCCCGTGGGTCTGAGCGCGACCGTCGACCGTGGGAGCTGGGCCGTGCCGGCAGTCTTCGACGTGGTGCGCGGGCTCGGCGGCGTGCCGTGGAGCGACCTCGAGAACACCCTCAACCTCGGCGTGGGCATGGTCGCGGTCGTCGGCGCCGACGGCGCGGACGCGGCCCTGGTGCGCCTCTCCGCGCTCGGACTGCCCGCCTGGGTGCTCGGCACCGTCACGACCGACGACGGTGCACAGGACGCCGGGGTCCTGCGTGGCTCCAAGGGCGTCGACGGCGGTGCCGTGCGACTCGTGGGGGAGTACCGGGTCTAGCAGCGGCTGCGGGCGCGCTCGGCACAGGCAGGCTCGCCACACACAGGCTCGCCACACGCACGCTCGGCACGGCCGCGTTCCGGAGGCCACCGCTCAGCCCGAACGTGCGCACCCCGGAGGCGCTCAGCCTCAACGTGCGCAGCCCGAACCACTCAGCCCGAAACCACTCAGGGGGGGGGGGGGGGGGGGGGGGGGGGGGGGGGGGGGGGGGGGGGG
>NZ_JBDYKL010000049.1:0-24036 GCF_040012415.1 Sanguibacter sp. 25GB23B1 | reverse complement strand
CCCCCCCCCCCCCCCCCCCCCCCCCCCCCCCCCCCCCCCCCCCCCCCCCCCCCCCCCCCGCCCCTCACCGCACCGCCCCCGCCCGCACACCTTCCCGACCGACGATCAAGGATCAGCCCATGTCCACACGCACAGTTGCAGTCGCCTCGACGTCCGGCCTCCACGCCCGACCGGCCTCGCTCTTCACGCAGGCCGTGGCCGGGTCCGGCGTCGACGTCACGATCGCGCACGACGGGGGAGAGCCCGTCGACGCAGCGAGCATCCTGCTCGTCATGTCCCTCGGCGTCCCGCACGGCGACGAGGTGACCCTCGAAGCCGACGGCGACGAGGCAGAGCGCGTGCTCGACGAGCTCGTCGCGCTGCTGGGTCGCAACCTGGACGAGGAGCCGTGACTCTCCACGGAGCCGGGGTCGGACGGACCGGGGTCATCGGCCCGGTCGTCCGGGTGAGCCCGGCACCGCCGGCCCCGACGGACGAGGCCGTTCCCGCCGACCGCGAGGAGACCGCGACGCGGGTCGGTCAGGCGTTCGACGACGTCGCTGCCGGGCTCCTGGCGCAGGCCGCGACGGCCCAGGGTGCAGCCGTCCCTGTCCTGGAAGCGACCGCCCAGATGGCTCAGGACCGAGCCCTGCGCAAGCAGACCCTGGCCCGCGTGCAGGCCGGCGAGCCCCCGGTGACGGCGCTCGACGCCGTGATCAGCGGCTTCGCCGACATGTTCACGAAGGCCGGCGGCATGCTCGCCGAACGGGTCACCGACCTCCGGAGCGTGCGCGACCGGGTCGCGGCCCACATCCTCGGGACACCCGCTCCCGGCGTGCCGACGTTGACAGAGCCGTCCGTCGTCGTCGCCGACGACCTCGCACCCGCCGACACCGCGGCGCTCGACCTGCGATACGTCCTCGCGATCGTCACCGAGCGCGGCGGCACCACCAGCCACACGGCCATCATCGCCGGTCAGCTCGCGATCCCGTGCGTCGTGCGCGTCACCGGGGCGATGGAGCTCTCGGAGGGCACCGTCGTCGCTGTCGACGCCGCGGCCGGGACCGTCGAGCCCGACCCCAGCCCCGAGACGGCCGCAGCCTTCGCCGAGCGTGCGCGGGTCGCCCAGCAGCTCGCCGAGGACACGTCGCCCGGAGCCACCGCCGACGGTGTCCCCGTCAGCCTGCTCGCGAACATCGGGACAGCCGAGGACGCCGCCCGCCTGACCGCAGGATCCGTCGAAGGAGTCGGCCTCTTCCGGACCGAGGTCCTGTTCCTCGGACGCGCGAGCGCACCGACGCGCGAGGAACAGGCAGCGGTCTACACGCGTGTGCTCGAGTCGCTCGGCGGCCGCAAGGTCGTCGTCCGGACGCTCGACGCCGGTGCGGACAAGCCGCTCGCCTTCGCGACGCAGCCGGACGAGGAGAACCCTGCGCTGGGGATCCGCGGCTACCGGCTCGTGCGCACCGCACCGGAGCTGCTCGAGACTCAGCTCGCTGCGCTCGCCGACGCGCAGGAGGCCACGGGGATCGAGCCCTGGGTCATGGCGCCGATGGTCTCCACGCCGGACGAGGCCCGTGACTTCGCGGCCGCTGCACGCCGTCACGGCATCCGCACGGTCGGGGTCATGGTCGAGGTCCCGGCGGCCGCGCTGCGCGCCGACGCGATCCTCGCCGAGGTCGACTTCGTGTCCATGGGCACCAACGACCTCGCCCAGTACGTCATGGCGACCGACCGGCTGCGGGGGGAGCTCTCCGACCTCATCAGCCTGTGGCAGCCGGCTGTCCTCGACCTCGTGGCAGCCACGGCAGCAGCGGGGGAGCGGACCGGCAAGCCGGCGGGTGTCTGCGGCGAGTCCGCCTCCGACCCTGTCATGGCGGTCGTGCTCACCGGCCTCGGTGTGACGTCCTTGTCGATGTCGCCGGCAGCGGTCCCGATCGTCCGGTACGCGGTCGCGCAGCACACCCAGGCCCAGGCGCAGACCGTCGCCCGTGCAGCACTGGCGGCCCGGTCGGCAGACGCAGCGCGTGCCGCGGCGATCGCCGCGCTGCAGCCTGCCGTCGCGGAGGTGCTCGGGCTGTAGCGTGGCGCCGGTGAGACGATCCTCTCCGGCTGCCTGCGCCCTCCTCGTCAAGGCTGCTCTCAACGGCAACCGGGGCCGGGAGGAGCACCCGGCCCTCCCGGTGACGCCGGACGAGCTCGCTCGTGACGCGGTGGCCGTCCGGCGCGCAGGTGCCGGGGCGGTGCACGTTCACCCGAGGTCCGCGACAGGGCAGGACTCGCTCGTCCGGTCGGACGTCGCGGCCGCGGTCGGTGCGGTGCGCGCGGCCGCACCGGGGCTCGCGGTCGGTGTGACGACCGGTGCCTGGGCCGCTCCCGGACCGGACGATCGGATCCGCCAGGCCCGGTCATGGGCAGGAGGAAGTGGTGCCGTGCGCCCCGACTTCGCGTCCGTCAACTGGCACGAGGACGGGGCGGACGAGGTCGCCGACGCCCTGGTCGCGGCGGGGGTCGGCGTCGAAGCCGGTCTCTTCCACCTCGACGCGCTCGAGTCCTGGACGCGGTGGCCGCAGGCGCGGCGTGGGTGCGTGCGCGTCCTGCTCGAGCTGCCTGACGGCCTCGACGAGACCGGTACTGCTGCGTACGCGCTCGCGATGATCGGCGCCGTCCGCGCGTTCGGCACCCACGCACCTGTCCTCCTTCACGGCGAGGGGACGAGCTGCTGGCCCGCACTGAGGCTGGCCGTGGAGCTGCGCCTCGACACGCGCATCGGCCTCGAGGACACGCTCCTGCTGCCCGACGGGGCACCCGCACGTGACAATGCGGCACTCGTCGAGGCTGCGCTCGCGATCGTCAGCGAGCGGGGTCCGGCTCCGGTGTGAGGGCGCGCTCGACGTGATCGTCCAGCTCCACGCGGTCGTGGTCCCAGGCGTGGCCGTGCGACCCCGCGTGGTCTCCCGGTTCGGCGCGATCGTTCGGCTCGGCGTGGTCTCCCGCATCGGCGCGATCGCCGTGCTGGTCGTCGCCGACCGGCTCTGCGGAGCTGTCGTGCCCGGTCTCGTCCGCGTGCTGGGGGCGCTCGGTCTGCCCGACCTCGTCGACGAGATCGGTGTGCAGAGAGTGCTCTGACTCGTCCGACGGCTGGTCCCTGGGCTCGTCCTCGCGCTCCTGGGCGACGTGCTCCTCGTCCTCCCCGGCGACGTGCTCCTCGTCCTCACCGACGGGGTCCTCACCGACGAGGTCCTCACCGACGACGACGTCGTCGAGGTGGGCGCCGTAGAACTCCGACTGGCCCGCCATGATCTTCCGCATCGACGTGCCGCGCGGGACGCCGTACACGGTGCCTGGGAAGTCGAGGTCCCGCTGGATGGCCCAGATGTCTCGGTGCTGGTCCGGTGGTCTCACTGTCGCGGGCGTGCCGACGGCGACCCAGCCGATGGGGACGACGGAGCCTGCCTCGACGGTCGTGCTGACCTGGACGACGCCGTTGATGCGGATCTCGGCACCGTTGCCGATGACGGAACCGGGGAAGAGGGCGGCTCCTGTCGCGATGAATGCACCGGCGCGCACCTCGGCGCCGTTGACGTGGGCGTGGGGGCCGACGAGCACGAAGTCGCCGATGACGGCCGGGTGGCCGGCCCGCCCCTTGACGACGGCGTTCTCCATGATGACGACGTCCCGGCCGACGCGAACCTGGCCGTCCTCTGCGGTGAGGACGGCACCGTGGAGCACACGGGAGCCCGCTCCGACCACGACATCGCCGCAGAGCACGGCGGTGGGAGCGACGTACGCGGACTCGTGGACGGAGGGGGCCTTGCCCCTGTGTTCGATGAGCATGGGCGAATCCTACCTACCCGAGGTCGGTGAGTGGTGACTCAGGCCACAGACGTCTCGTCGCCCTCGATGAGCCCGATGCACTGGCGCGCGATCGCGAGCTCCTCGTTGGTCGGGACGATCATGACGAGGGTCGACGTCCAGTCGGGGGAGATGATCCGTGGCTCCCGCGAGCGCTCGTCGTTGAGAACCGGGTCGATCGCGATGCCGAGGCTCTCGAGTCCGGTCAGGGCGAGACGTCGCACGATCTCGTCGTTCTCGCCAGCGCCGGCGGTGAAGGTGATGACGTCGACGCGGCCGAGGACGGCAGCGTACGCACCGATGTACTTGCGCAGGCGGTGGATGTACACGTCGAGAGCCAGCGTGGCGCCCTCGTCGCCGGCCGCCACGAGATCGTGCAGCACCCGGAAGTCGTTGTCCCCGGCGAGCCCCTTGATGCCGGAGCGCTTGTTGAGGAGGTCGTCGATCTCGTCGATCGACATCCCCGCGTTGCGGTGGAGGTGGAACACGATCGCCGGGTCGATGTCACCCGACCGGGTACCCATGACGAGACCCTCGAGCGGGGTCAGACCCATGGATGTGTCGACGGCCACGCCACCCTTGATCGCGGACGCCGAGGCGCCGTTGCCGAGGTGCAGCACGATCTGGTTGAGGTCCTCGAGCCTGCGCCCGAGAAGACGAGCGACCTCTCGGGAGACGAACTGGTGGCTCGTGCCGTGAAAGCCGTAACGGCGGATCCCGTGCTTCTTCGCCACCTCGGCGTCGATCGCGTACGTGTGCGCGGCGGCGGGGAGCGTCGTGAAGAACGCGGTGTCGAAGATCGCGACGTGCGGGACGTCCGGGAAGAGCGCACGAGCGACCTCGATGCCGCGGACGTGGCCGGGGTTGTGCAGCGGGGCGAGCGGGATGAGGTCCGTGATGTCCTGGACCACCTGGTCGTCGATGAGCACCGGGCCGGAGAACTTGCTGCCACCCTGCACCACGCGGTGTCCGACGGCGACGACATCGGCCTCGTCGAGGTTGGGGCCGTGCTCCGTGAAGAGGTCGAGCGCGATCCGCAGCGCTGCACCGTGGTCCGGGACCGCCATGTCGCGGCGGGTGGTCGTGCCTGCGAACTTGTGCGTCACCCGACCGTCGGCCTCACCGATTCGCTCGATGAGCCCGGAGGCGATCGCCTCGCCGCCGACGGGGTCGACCAGCTGGTACTTCACGGACGACGAGCCCGAGTTGATGACGAGCACGCTGCTGTGGGGAGCGAGCGGGGGGAGCTGCTCACCTGTGGTGGGGGTGTTCATGAGCGGGGGGCTCCTTCGTGCGCTGCGGGGGAGAGGGACGCCTCGGCGTGGAGCTGCGCCTGGGCTTCTGCCCGTGCCTGCGCCTGGATGGCGGTGATGGCGACGGTGTTGACGATGTCTTGGACGAGCGCACCACGGGAGAGGTCGTTCACGGGCATGCGCAGCCCTTGGAGGACGGGGCCGATCGCGATGGCGCCTGCGGAGCGCTGGACTGCCTTGTATGTGTTGTTCCCGGTGTTGAGGTCGGGGAAGACGAACACGGTGGCGCGACCGGCGACGAGCGACTCGGGCATCTTCGAGGCGGCGACGGAGGCGTCGACCGCGGCGTCGTACTGGATCGGACCCTCGACCGACAGGTCGGGGCGACGCTGACGGACCAGCTCCGTGGCGGCGCGGACCTTGTCCACGTCGGCACCCGTGCCCGACTCGCCGGTGGAGTACGAGAGCATCGCGATCCGCGGCTCGACCCCGAACTGGGTCGCGGTCGCCGCGGACGAGATCGCGATGTCGGCGAGCTGTTCCGCCGTCGGGTCCGGGTTGACGGCGCAGTCGCCGTAGACGAGCACGCGGTCCTCGAGGCACATGAGGAACACGGAGGACACGACGGAGACGCCGGGGACGGTCTTGATGATCTCGAACGCAGGCCGGATCGTGTGGGCGGTCGTGTGGGCCGCGCCCGAGACCATGCCGTCGGCGTAGCCGAGCTGCACCATGAGCGTGCCGAAGTAGGACACCGAGCTGACGATCTCGCGTGCCCGGTCCACGGTCATGCCCTTGTGGGCGCGCATCGCCGTGTACTCGTGCGCGAACGACTCGAAGAGCTCGCCGGAGCGGGGGTCGATGACCTTCGCCTCGGAGATGTCGAGACCGAGCTCGATGGCTCGTGCCCGGATGGACTCTTCCTCGCCGAGGAGGGTGATGTCGGCGACCTGGCGCTGCAGGAGCGTCGACGCCGCTCGCAGGATGCGGTCCTCCGAGCCTTCGGGCAGCACGATGTGCTGACGGTCCGCGCGGGCCCGGTTGAGGAGCTCGTACTCGAACATCAGCGGGGTGACGACCTCGGGACGCTCGACGTCGAGTCGCTCGAGGAGCGCCTTCCCGTCGACGTTCTGCTCGAAGAGCGCGAGCGCGGTGTCGACCTTGCGCTGGGAGTCCTTGCTGACGCGTCCGCGTGCGGACGCCGCGGCGCTCGCTGTGCGGAACGTCCCGAGGTCCGTCCGCACGATGGGGACGCTCGGGGCGAGGTCGGCCACGAGGCGGGCGACGGACTCGGGTGGGTAGAACCCGCCGTTGAGGATGATCGCCGCGAGCGAGGGGAAGCTCTTGGCGGTCTGTGCGGTGAGGAGCCCGAGGAGGACGTCGGAACGGTCGCCCGGGACGATGACGGCGGCACCGTCGGAGAGCCGGTCGAGGAGGTGCTCGAAGTTCATGGCACCGACGAGGACGTCGAGCACCTCGCGACCGAGCAGCTCGGGGTCGCCGAGGACCTGGTGGCCCTGGACGGCCTCCATGAGCTGGCTCACGGTGGGTGCCATGAGGAACGGGTCCTCGGGGACGGTCCACACGGGCAGGGCGCCCACGGCGGCGAACTCGGCCTGGATCTCGGGGAGGTCGCCAGGGACGCAGCGGTTCGCGACGACACCGATGACCTGGGCGTGGTTCGCCTCGAGCTCCGAGACGCACACCTCGCTCAGCTGGCGCACACCTGCGGGGGAGCGGCCGTTGCCGGAGAGGACGAGGAGCACCGGGGCGCCCAGGTTCGCAGCGATCCGGGCGTTGTACGCCAGCTCGGTCGGTCCGGCGACGTCCGTGTAGTCCGTCCCGACGACGACGACCACGTCGCACCCGGCCGCGACCTCGTGGAAGCGCGTGACGATCTTCGACAGCGCCGCCTCGGGGTCCGCGTGGACCTCGTCGTACGTCACGCCCACGCACTGCTCGTACGTGAGGTCGACGCCGTCGTGGGCGAGGAGCAGCTCGACGACGTAGTCGTCCGACCCGCTCGGCGCTGTCGGGTTCTGCCCGGTGCGGGTGACCGGGCGGAACACCCCGACGCGCTGGACGCGCCGCGAGAGGAGGTCGACGACCCCGAGGGCGATGGTGGACTTGCCCGTCTCACCCTCGGGGGACGTGATGTAGATGCTGCGAGCGGTGGAGCTCACTCGTTGTCGCCTCCGGTCGATGCAGTGTTGGGCAGAGCGGCCTGAGGGCCGCCCTCCGTGGTCGCGGTGTCGCCCGCGTCGGGCCAGACCCAGTCGCGGATCTCCGGGACGTCTTCTCCGTGGTCACGGGTGTACTGACGGGCGTCGAGGCGCGCGTCCTCCATCTTCTGGCGAAGGATCGCGGCCTTGCTCCGCAGGTGCGGCACCTGGTCGATGACGTCGATGACGAGGTGGAAGCGGTCGAGGTCGTTGAGCATGACCATGTCGAACGGCGTCGTCGTGGTGCCCTCCTCCTTGTACCCGCGCACGTGGATGTTGTCGTGCCCTGCGCGGCGGTACGTGAGGCGGTGGATGAGCCACGGGTAGCCGTGGTAGGCGAAGACGACGGGCTTGTCCGTGGTGAACAACGTGTCGAAGTCGCGGTCGGAGAGCCCGTGCGGGTGCTCCTTCGCGTCCTGCAGACGCATGAGGTCCACGACGTTGACGACGCGCACCTTGAGCTCCGGCAGGTGCTGGCGGAGCAGGTCCGCGGCCGCGAGGACCTCGAGCGTGGGCACGTCGCCCGCGCAACCGAGCACGACGTCCGGGTCCTCGCCGGGCACCTCGGTGCCGGCCCAGTCCCAGATCCCCAGGCCGCGGGTGCAGTGCGCGACAGCCTGGTCCATCGTGAGGAAGTTCGGCGCGGGCTGCTTGCCGGCGACGACGACGTTGACGTAGTCCCGGCTGCGCAGGCAGTGGTCGTACGTGCTGAGGAGGGTGTTGGCGTCCGGCGGCAGGTACACGCGGACGACCTCGGCCTTCTTGTTCACGACGTGGTCGATGAACCCGGGATCCTGGTGCGAGAAGCCGTTGTGGTCCTGGCGCCACACGTGGCTCGAGAGCAGGTAGTTGAGCGAGGGGATGGGCCGGCGCCACGGGATCTCGCGCGTGACCTTGAGCCACTTGGAGTGCTGGTTGAACATCGAGTCGATGATGTGGATGAACGCCTCGTAGCAGTTGAACAGCCCGTGGCGCCCGGTGAGGAGGTAGCCCTCGAGCCAGCCCTGGCACTGGTGCTCGGAGAGCATCTCGACGACGCGTCCGGCGCGTGCAAGGTGGTCGCCCACGTCGCTCGGCAGGTAGTCGGCGTTCCACACCTTGTCGGTGGCGTCGAAGACGGGCTGGAGGCGGTTGGACGCGGTCTCGTCCGGACCGAAGATCCGGAAGTTGTCCGGGTTGAGCCGGATGACGTCGGTGAGCCACGTCCCGAGGACCTTCGTCGCCTCGCTGATCGAGCCGGCCGGGGTCGGTACGTCCACGGCGTAGTCGCGGAAGTTCGGCAGGCGGAGGTCCTTCATGAGGAGGCCGCCGTTGGTGTGCGGGTTCGCGCTCATCCGGAGCTCGCCGGGAGGCGAGAGAGCGGCGATGTCCTCGACGAGGCGTCCTTCCTCGTCGAAGAGCTCGTGCGCCCGGTAGGACTCCATCCAGCCCTTGAGGACCTCGAGGTGCTCGGGGGTGTCGCGGGCGCTCGCGAGCGGCACCTGGTGCGCGCGCCAGGAGTCCTCAGTCTTCTTCCCGTCGATCTCGGGCGGGCACGTCCAGCCCTTCGGGGTGCGGAAGACGATCATCGGCCACATGGGTCGGGACTCGTCGCCGGCAGCCGCGCGGGCCTTGATCGCGGCGATGTCGTTGAGGACGTCGTCGAGCAGCTGGGCGAAGCGCTGGTGGACCTCGAGGTGGTCCTCGCCGTCGAACCCTCCCTCGAAGACGTAGGGGGTGTGGCCGTAGCCGACCATGAGGGAGTGCAGCTCCTCCTCGCTGATGCGAGCGAGGAGGGTCGGGTTGGCGATCTTGTAGCCGTTCAGGTGGAGGATCGGCAGGACCACCCCGTCCTTGGCCGGGTTGACGAACTTGTTCGAGTGCCAGCTCGTCGCGAGGGGGCCGGTCTCGGCCTCGCCGTCACCGACGACGGCCGCGACGAGGAGGTCGGGGTTGTCGAACGCCGCGCCGTACGCGTGGGAGAGCGCGTAGCCGAGCTCGCCGCCCTCGTGGATCGAGCCGGGCGTCTCCGGTGCGACGTGGCTGGGGATGCCGCCGGGGAAGGAGAACTGGCGGAAGAGGCGGTGCATGCCCTCCTCGTCCTGCGTGATGTCCGGGTACGTCTCGGTGTACGTGCCCTCGAGGTAGGAGTTCGCGACGAGACCTGGCCCACCGTGACCGGGGCCCGTGATGTACATGCTGGACAGGGCGCGCTCGCGGATCGCCCGGTTGAGGTGCGCGTAGAGGAAGTTGAGACCCGGGGTGGTGCCCCAGTGACCGAGGAGGCGAGGCTTGACGTCGTCGCGGCTCAGCTCGGTACGCAGGAGTGGGTTGGCCAGGAGGTAGATCTGACCGACAGAGAGGTAGTTGGCTGCGCGCCACCAGCCGTCGACGCGTCGGAGCGTCTCCTCGCTGAGCGGCTCGGTGGGGCGGGACCGCCACTCGCCGCGCGGTGGCGCGGTCGGGGGGTGGTGTGCGGACAGCTGCGATGCGTCAACTGGGGCGGTGGTGCTCATGACGATCTCCTACCGGCGTGAAGGGTGACGCTTTCATGTAACCGTATCTGTAGCAGATGCGCACTAGGCCCTTCGTGCCGCGCGTCGCTCGAGCGGCGTGCTAGGCGGCTCCGGCGGTGGGTGACCTTGGTCACCAGTGTCCGGGATGCGCTTTCCGGTGGTCTGGGCGACCCTGCTGACGACATGCCCCGAGGTAGCCTGAGACTGTGTCAGACGACCTCGCGACCACCCCCGCCACCCGGAGGTCGTTCGGGACGGTGGCGCGCCAGCCCCGCATGATCGTCCTCCTCCTCGTGTTCCTCGCGGCCGCCGCCGTGTGCGCCCGGCTGGGCGTCTGGCAGCTCGACCGTGCACACCAGCGCGGCGACCTCGCGGACACGCAGGCAGCCGTGGAAGAGGCCGCCCGCGTGGCCGACGAGGGCCCCGACGGGCTCGGCACCCTCCTCCCGCCCCAGACGACGTTCCCCGGCGACCTCGTCGGACGTCAGACCTGGGTCGAGGGGGAGTACGACACGTCCGAGCAGCTGCTCGTCGCCGGCCGAGCCCTCGACGGGCAGACCGGCTACCTCGTGCTCACACCCCTGCGGGTGAGCGACGACGGCACCGGCGGCGAGTCCTGGTCCGCTCTGTCGGGCCCACCCGTGGTGCCCGTCGTCCGGGGCTGGGTGCCGACCACGGACGCGACCGCCCTCGCGCCTCCCGAGGGCACCGTGCGAGTCACCGGCTACGTGCAGGCCTCGGAAGCCACCGGGGAGGGCGGGCTGCCCGCCGGTCAGACCGACGCCATCAGCTCCGCTGCGCTCGCGGGCGAGTGGGGTGGACCGATCTACTCCGGCTACGTCGTGCTCCTGGCGTCCGCACCCGAGCAGGACTCGGGACTGAGCCTGTTGCCACGGCCGAGCATCGAGGGCGGCGACGGCCTCGACCTGCAGAACCTCTTCTACGCGCTGCAGTGGTGGATCTTCGGCGGCTTCGCCGTCATGCTCTGGGTGCGGCTCGTCCGGGACGAGGTCCGCGGACCGGCGACCGACCCGGACGAGGACCCTTTCGGCGCCCTCGCCCGGTCCGGCTCGAGCGTCTAGCCGGTCGCTCCGCTCGCAGGCCTGCGCCCAGGCCTGGTGGCTCAGCGCGTCAGGACGAGGAGCATCTCGACGGTGCCCGTGTCCTCGACCTTGACGAAGCCGAGGTCGGGTGCGTCGATGCCGTAGTCCGAGAAGGCGACGGGTACGGTCCCGGAGACCTCGACGCCGTCGGCGGTGCTCTGGGCCTCGAAGCTCACGGTGACGGACTGGGTCACTCCGGCGATGGTGAGGTCACCGGTGCCCTCGACGGCCGCGACACCGTCGGTGATCGCCGAGACGTCCATCGGGGACGTGAGGGAGAACGTCGCGGTCGGGAACTCGTCGGTCGAGAGGATGCTGAGGAACTGGTCGTCCCGGTTGCTCGAGTCGGTCGTGATGGTCGCCATGTCGACCTCGACGTCCGCGGCCGTGACCTCGGTCCCGTCGACCGTCACGGTGCCGGTGACGTCCGTGGTGCGTCCGACGACCGTGACGTCCTGCCCGTTGAGCACCTCGTCGACCCGGTACCCGGCGGCGGAGCCGTCCGAGACGGTCCAGTCGCCGGCGAGGTCCTCGACGTCGCCGGTCGACCCGGTGTCGTCGCCGTCCGTGCTGTCGGCCGGCTCCGTGGTGGACAGCGCGAGCTCTTCGGGGGCGCGGTCGTTCTGGATCTTCGCGTAGAGCGCCGTACCGCCGATGACGACGAGTACGACGACCACGACCGCGATCGCTGCCACGATCCACTTCTTCTTGCTCATCTGGGGCTCCGTCCGACGCGCCGCACGGGGAGTGCCTCCCGCGCGTCCTGGTGAAAGTGCTTGAAGAGACAAGTGAGCCAGACGTACCTGTGAGGCGGCTGGGACGCACCGGTGGAGAACCTGGAACGGCTGTCGGGCGGGTACCCGCCCGACAACCGTTGCCGTCAGGCCTGCTGCCAGCTGTGCCACAGTCGCGCGTAGTCCCCCTCGGCCGCGACGAGCTCGTCGTGCGAGCCGATCTCGGTGATCCGTCCACCGTCGACGACCGCGACGCGGTCGGCGTCGTGAGCCGTGTGCAGCCGGTGGGCGATCGCGACGACCGTGCGCCCGGTGAGGACCGCATTGAGCGACCGCTCGAGGTGGCGCGCCGCACGGGGGTCGAGCAGCGACGTGGCCTCGTCGAGGATGAGGGTGTGCGGGTCGAGGAGCACGAGCCTCGCGAGCGCGACCTGCTGCGCCTGCGCCGGCGTGAGCACGTACCCGCCCGAGCCGACCTCGGTCTCCAGCCCCGCATCGAGGGCCTCGACCCAGGCGCGGGCGTCGACAGCCTCGAGGGCGTCGAGGAGCGTCGCGTCGTCGGCCGTCGCGTCGGCGAGCCGGAGGTTCTCCGCGATGGTCCCCACGAACACGTGGTGCTCCTGCGTGACGAGGGCGACGTGCCGGCGCAGGTCCTCGAGCGGCAGCTCCACGAGCGGGACGCCGCCCACCTTGACGGACCCGCCGGTGGGCGGGTGGATGCCGGCGAGCATGCGCCCGAGGGTCGACTTCCCGGCGCCCGACGGCCCGACGACGGCGAGCCGCTCGCCCACGGTCAGGTCGAGGTCGATCCCGTGCAGCACGTTGTGGCCGGGCCGGTAGGCGTACTCCACGCCGGTGGCCACGGTGTGCTCGCCCGCCGGGGTGCGGTCGCCCGCCTCGCGGTCCCGTGCGACGAGCCCGACCCCGACGAGGCGGGCGAGCGACGTCGCGGCCACCTGGGCCTCGTCGAGCCAGAAGATCAGCTCCCAGACCGGGCCGATGAGCTGCATCGAGTAGAGGACGACGGTGGTCACGGCACCGATCGTGACCGCACCCTCGGAGATGAGGAACGCACCCCAGAGGAGCACCGCGATCGGGGCGATGACGAACGCGCTGTCCATGCCGGGGATGAGGACCGTGCGCAGGTTGAGGGTGCGGCTCTCGGCCGCGAACGCCTCGCGGAGGTCGGCACGCACGCGCTCGCGGCGTCGTCCGCCGAGCCCGAGGGCGTCGACCGTCCGGGTGCCCTCGACGGACTCGGTGATGGTCCCGTTGAGGGTCGCGTACGAGGCCGACTCCCGCTGGTACGCGGGCGCCGCGCGGCGGAGGTACCAGCGCCCGATGACGAGGAAGATCGGGACGCCCACGAGCATGGCGAACGCGACGAGCGGTGCCGTGAAGAACGCAGCGACGATCGTCAGCGTGATCGTCACGGTCGCGACGAGGATCCGGGGCACACCGAAGCGCACGGTGTGCTGGATCCGGTCGACGTCGTTCGTCGTGCGCCCGACGAGGTCTCCCGTGCCTGAGCGCTCGACCGTCGAGAGCGGCAGCTCCGTGACGGTCGCGAGGAAGTCCTCGCGGAGGTCCGCGAAGACGGTCTCCCCGAAGATCATGGCGTTGCGCTGGGCGAAGCGGATGAGCACGGTCTGCACGAGCACCGCGGCGACGAGCGTGAGCACCACCCGGTTGACGTACGCGGACGTGGTGCCCTCGGCGACGGCGTCGACGAGCCCGCCGAGGAGCAGCGGACCGGCGAGGCCGGCGACCGCCGCGACGGTGTGCAGACCGACGACCCCGGCGAGGGGGCGCTTGTTCGCGCGCAGGAGCATGGCCGTGTGCTTGCGGACCGTGGCCCCGTCGGCGACGGGAAGTCGTGACTCGTTCACTGTGCCACCTCCTCAGGTGTGCGGACGGCGGAGGGCGTCTCCTCGCCGAGCGAGCGCCCGACGATCGTGCGGTAGTGGTCGTGCTCCTCGCCCGAGCCCTCGAGGAGCTCGCGGTGCGTGCCGGTCGCGACGACGGTGCCGTCGCGGACGACGAGCACCTCGTCGACGCGGTCGAGGACGAGCGGGCTCGCCGTGACGACGAGCGTCGAGCGGCCCGCCCGCGCCGTGACCAGACGGTCGGCGATCCGTGCCTCGGTGTGGGCGTCGACGGCGCTCGTGGGCTCCACGAGGATGAGGTGCTCGGCCTCGGTGAGCAGCGCGCGGGCGAGCGCGACGCGCTGCCGCTGGCCTCCGGAGAGGGAGCGCCCCTTCTCGGGGAGCTCGCCGTCCAGACCGCCGGGCGTCGAGTCGAGGACGTCCTGGGCGTCTGCGACCCGCAGCGCCTCGAGGATCTCCTCGTCGGTGGCCCGGTCGCGCACGTCCAGCTCGTCGCGGAGCACGCCGGAGAAGAGGTGCGGCGTGGCCTCGGCGACGACCACCCTGCGCCGGAGCTCGGACTTGTCGAGGTCCGCGAGCAGCACGCCGCCGAGGTGGACGGGCGTGGCGGCCTCGGCCGCGTCGTCGAACCGGCCCATGCGGGTGGCGATGTGTGCGGACGTGTCCGGGTGCGCGCTGACGAGGGCCGTGATCCGCCCGGGTGAGATCGCGACGCCTGTCGTGGTGTCGCGGAGCTCGACGCCGTGCGGAGGCATCGGCGTGGTCGCGGGGGAGTCGCCGGCGGCAGGCGTGACCTCGAGCACCGTGATGATCTTGCGCACCGCGACGAACGCGCGGGTGGTGATCTGGATGCTCTGCGTGAGGTTCTGCATCGGCCACGTGAGGAACGTCGCGTAGCCGTAGAACGTCACGAGCTGGCCCGGCGTGATGGTCCCGGCCACGGCCTGCTGAGCGCCCATCCACAGGACGAGAGCGACGAACAGGCCCGGCAGGAGCACCTGGAGCGCGTCGAGGTAGGACTGGGTCGTCGCGACGCGGACGCCGGCCTCGCGCACGCGCTGCGACTGCTGCCGGTAGCGGTCCGTGAAGGCACCCTCGCCACCGATGCCCCGGAGGATCCGCAGCCCGGAGACGGTGTCCGCACCGAGCGTCGTCAGCTTGCCCGAGGCTTCGCGCTGTGCCGACTGCCGGCTCTGCAGCGGCTTGACGAGCAGGCCGAGGATGGCAGCGACCGCGGGCAGGCCGACCACGACGACGATGCCGAGGGAGGGCGAGGTGACGAGCATGAGGATCGCGACGCCGATGTAGGCGACGATGCTGCCGATGAGGCGGGCGGCGTTGAAGTACAGCTCACCGAGGCGCATGGCGTCGGTCGCGACCGTCGCGACGACCTCGCCGGTCGCGAGGTCCTTGGTGATCGCGTCGCCGCTGCGGCTGATCTTGTTCCCGACGAGCTGGGACGTGGAGAACGCGGCACGGAGCCAGTTCTCGACGTCGAAGCGGTGGCCGAACGCACCGGCGACGACCTGCACCACGCCGGCGGCGAGCATGACGAGCGCCCACAGGAGGAGGGTGCTCCCGAGGCCCTTCTCCAGCCCCTCGTCGAGCGCCTGACCGAGCACGTACGGGGTGATGGCCTGCGAGAGGAAGGTGAGGATGCCGCACGTCACGGACAGGGTGAGGACCGCGCCCTGCTGACGCGCCTGCCACAGGAGGAAGGCGAGCGGGGAGGTGAGGGGAGGGTTCCCGGGATCCGGGAGAGGGAGAGGGCGCACGATCATTAACATTAGGTCGTGGCACCGACACCGGGCCACGCAATTTCGGAAGGCACGCCATGACATCACCCTCGACGCCCGACGCTCCGACCACGCCCGACGCGGTCGACGGGTCCACGCCGCCCGCGAGCGCGTCAGCGCGGGCCGCGCGCGAGAAGATCATCGCGGCCGGCGAGGGCGCTCTCAAGCGCTACCGCTTCATGGCGTACGTGACCGGAGTCATGCTCCTGCTCCTGTGCGTCGAGATGATCCTCGTCTACGTGGTGAAGATCAGCCCCGACACCAAGCGCTTCATCGCGTGGATCCCCTTCGCGCACGGCTGGATCTACGTCCTGTACCTCGTCACCGTGGTCGACCTGTGGAGCAAGATGCGCTGGGCGTTCGGGCGGCTCGTCGTCATGGTGCTCGGCGGGGTCGTGCCGGTCATGTCGTTCGTCGTCGAGAAGCGTGTGCACGCCGACGCCGACGCGAAGATCGTGGCCGCCCGGGCGGCGTGACGGTGGACGCGCTCGCCCTCGCGGTCGCGGCCGTCGTCGCGCTCGCCCCGGGTGCCGCGCCGTACGACAGCGGCCCCTACGCCGGAGGGCTGTGCCCCACCGAGGGCGTCGGGTCGTCGCTCTGCACGACCCACCGGCAGGTGCGTGCGGCGGTCCAGGGCGCGGAGCACCGCGCGGACGCCCTCGCGGACGGTGGGACCTGCGAGCAGCAGAGCGGCCTCTGGGTCTGCTTCGGGGTGACGTCCGTCCTCGCGCAGCGCGGTGGCACGACGTACGGCGACACGTTCCTCACGGCGCGTGACCGGCAGGTGCTGGACGACGAGCTCGTGGCGCACGAGCTGGAGCACGTGCGCCAGTGGCGGCTCTTCGGGCCGTCGTTCACCGTCCTGTATCTCCGAGAGGGCTCGGACCCGTGCGAGAACTACTTCGAGGTGCAGGCGGGCCTCGCTCTCGGGGGCTACGAGTGCTCGTGAGGCGTCGGTAGAGTCGAGCCATGTCGCTCCCGCCGCTCGTCGCCGAGTCCGCCCCGCTCTCGCCGGCCGAGCTCGCGCGGTACGCCCGCCACCTGAGCCTCCCGCAGATCGGGACGAGCGGGCAGCGCCGCCTGAAGAACGCGCGCGTCCTCGTCGTCGGGGCGGGCGGGCTCGGCAGCCCGGCGCTCCTCTACCTCGCGGCCGCGGGTGTCGGGACGCTCGGGATCGTCGACGACGACGTCGTGGACTCGTCCAACCTCCAGCGGCAGGTCATCCACGGCACCGCAGACGTGGGTCGCAGCAAGGTCGAGTCGGCTCGGGACTCCGTGCTCGCCGTCAACCCGCACGTCGACGTGCGGGTGCACCCGGTCCGCCTCACCGCGGCGAACGCTCTCGCCGTCCTCGAGGGGTACGACCTCGTCCTCGACGGCGCGGACAACTTTGCCACGCGCTACCTCGTCAACGACGCGTGCGCCATCCTCGGCCTCCCGTACGTGTGGGGGTCGATCTTCCGCTTCCAGGGGCAGATGAGCGTCTTCTGGTCGGCGCCGCCCGCCGGCGTCGACGCCGTGACCTATCGTGACCTCTTCCCGTCCCCGCCACCCCCCGGGACGGTGCCGAGCTGTGCTGAGGGCGGGGTGCTCGGGGCGCTCTGCGCGACCATCGGCTCGGTCATGGCGACCGAGGCCGTCAAGCTCGTCACGGGATCGGGTCGGACGCTCCTCGGCAGGTTGGCGGTGTACGACGCCCTCGACCTCACGTGGCGCGAGCTCGCCGTCGAGCCCGACCCTGCGCTCGAGCCGGTCACCGAGCTCGTCGACTACGACGTCCTCTGCGGCGTGCCCGTCACCACGGCGGACCGTGGTGGCGTGACCGAGCAGGTCGCCGGCACGGCGGCTCCGGCGGCCACGTCCGGCCTCGCGGCGGCTGCCGGACGCGACCTGACCGTCGCGGAGCTCGCGGCAGCGCTCGACGCCGGGGAAGACCTCGTCGTCGTCGACGTCCGGGAGGGGTACGAGCGCGAGATCGTCTCCATCCCCGGCTCGGTGCACGTGCCGATGGACACCCTCCTCACCGGCCGAGCGCTCGAGGACGTGCCGCGGGACCGGCCGGTCGTCGTCTTCTGCAAGATGGGCGGTCGGTCCCAGGTCGTCGTCGACGCCGCCCGCAGCGCCGGGCTGACGAACGTCGGCAACCTGCACGGCGGGGTCCTCGCCTGGGTCCGGGAGATCGACCCCTCGCAGCCGGTGTACTGAGGATCGACGACCGCGCCGAGGGTCGACCACTGAGGCGCGCGCACCGGAGAGCCGCGCACCTCAGAGAGCGAGGTCGAGCAGCCCGTGCGTCGGTGACGATGCGAGGGCCTGCTCCCGGCGCGGGATCCTGCCCGCCGAGGCCGCGAGCCGACCAGCCTCGACGGCCAGGCGCATCGCTCGCGCCATCCGGACGGGATCCGCGGCGCGCGTGACTGCGGACGCGAGGAGCACACCGTCGCACCCGAGCTCCATCGCGAGCGCCGCGTCCGACGCCGTGCCGATGCCCGCGTCGAGGATGACGGGGACGGTCGACCGGTCGGCGATCGCGGTGATGTTGCGGGGGTTGAGGATCCCGAGGCCGGAGCCGATGGGCGACCCGAGCGGCATGACGGCCGCGCAGCCCACGTCCTCGAGCCGGCGTGCGACGACCGGGTCGTCGTTCGTGTACGGCAGGACCACGAAGCCGGCTCGGACGAGCTGCTCGGCTGCGGCGACGAGCTCGATCGGGTCGGGGAGCAGGGTGATCTCGTCGGCGAGGACCTCGAGCTTGATCCAGTCGGTGCCGCACGCCTCGCGTGCCAGCTCGGCGGTGAGCACCGCCTCCCGCGCGCTGAAGCAGCCCGCAGTGTTGGGCAGCGGCCGGATCCCGAGGCGGGCGAGCAGGTCCCAGACCGTGCCTGCACCCGGCGGTCCGGCGTCCCGGCTCACCCGTCGCATCGCGACGGTCGTCAGCTCGGTGCCCGACGCGACGAGCGCCGACTCGAGGTGCAGGAGGTTCGGCGCGCCGCCGGTGCCCATGACGAGCCGCGACCCCAGAGGGACGCCGGCGACGACGAGCGCGTCGGGCGCGGGTGCTCCGTGGTCTGCCACCTCGTCCGGCATCCGGTCCACCATCGGGATCATCCGCCCTGCACCGCGGTGACGAGCTCGATCCGGTCGTCGTCCCGGAGGAGCGTGCTCGCCCACCGGGACCGAGGGACGACCCGGTCGTTGACGGCCGCTGCGATCCCGGTCGGTGCCTCGGACCCGCACGCCGTGTCGCCAGGGGCGGGCAGGACCGGTGCGACGACCGACGCGACGACCGACGCGAGGTCGTCCGCCCCGGTGAGCCGGCGCTCCTCACCGTTGAGCACGACGCGGGTCATGACCGGGCCCCCACGAGGGAGAAGCGCAGCGGGTCGACCGACGCGAGCGCGGCAGGCAGGTCGGGTGCGGGGGTCTCCTCGCCGGCCAGCAGGCCGTCGAGCGCAGCCGCCGTCAACGGTGCGAGCAGGACGCCGTTGCGGTAGTGGCCGGTCGCGACAGCGAGCCCGGGGACCGCGGTCCGTCCGATGATCGGCAGGTTGTCCGGCGTGCCCGGACGCTGCCCGGTCGTCACCTCGTGGAAGTCGAGCTCGTCGATACCGGGGACCAGTGCGCGCGCGTCGCGCAGGAGCGCGTAGACGCTCCCCGCCGGGGTGAGGCTGTCGGTGCGCTCCTCGCTCGTCGCACCGACGACGACCTCGCCGCCAGGACGAGGGACGACGTAGACCGGTCGCATCTGGACCGTCCCGCGCACCACGTGCCGCAGTCCGAAGCCGGGCACGCCCCGGGCATCGAGCCGGATCGACTGTCCGCGGACGGCGCGGGTCGGCACGACGACCTCGGGCACCCCGCCGAGCAGGTCCGCCGAGCGGGCACCGGCAGCGAGGACGACGAGCCCGGCGCTGTGCGTCGCGCCGTTCTCGTCCACCGCGCCGACGACGTCTCCCGTGGCCGAGCGCACGAGCCGGACCGCGGCGGAGCGCACCACCCGGCTCCGCATCCCGGGGCGCCCGTCGACGACCGCCATGAGCGCCCTGTGGGTCGCACGCGGATCGACCTGGTGGTCGCCGCTCACCCAGAACGCACCGGACAGGCGGCTGCCGAGGAAGGGCTCGCGCCCGCGTGCCTCGGCGAGCGAGAGGCGTTCCGACGCGAGGCCCAGGCCCCTGTGGAGGGCGTGCAGCCGGTCGGCCTCCTGGGCGTCGCCCTGGTCGTACGAGACGGCGAGCGTGCCGCAGGCTGCGAGCCCGACGTCGAGCCCCGAGGCCTGCTCGAGCTCGGCCGCGAACGCCGGCCAGCGCGCCGCCGAGTCGACGCACAGCGCGGCGAGCTCCGGCTCGCCGAAGCTCGCCTCGGTGACCGGGGCGAGCATGCCGGCCGCCGCCCACGTCGCCCCCGAGCCCGGGTACGGGTCGAGGCACGTGACGGACAGGCCGAGACAGGACGCTCGCCAGGTGGCGACGGCGCCGATGATGCCACCGCCGAGGACGAGGACGTCCGAGACCGTGGCGGCTGGTGGTGGGGTCGAGACTTCGAGTGCGCGCATGCGCTTGCTCCCTTCGCTGGCATGACCCAGAGCAGGTTCGACGGTCGGCGGAATGCCCTCTCAGCCCCACCTGTGCGGGGCTCCCGTGCGTTGTTCACACTACACTTCCGCGCATGGCCCCGACCTCGGAACCACCCGCCTCTGCGTCACCGGTGCCGGTACCGACCGGCGGCGTGCGCGAGCGGCTGCAGGACGCCCGCCTCTATCTGTGCACCGACGCTCGTCGTGACCGACGAGGTGGCCTCGACCTGCTCGACCTCGTGCGTGCAGCCCTGCGCGGCGGCGTCGACGTCGTCCAGCTGCGCGACCGGTCGCTCGACGTCGCTGAGGAGCTGGATCTCCTCGCGGCACTGCGCGAGCTGACGATCGAGCACGGTGCGCTCCTCGCGGTGAATGACCGCGCCGACGTGGCGCTCGCAGCCCGCGCAGACGTCCTGCACACCGGGCAGCGTGATCTCCCCGTCGCGGCTGCTCGAGGCCTCGTCGGACCGAACGCGGTCCTCGGGCGCTCGACCGGTGGCGGCGCGCAGGCGTCGGCGGCCGACGCCGACCCCGACGTCGACTACTTCTGCGTCGGGCCAGTGTGGGCGACGCCCACGAAACCTGGCCGACCCGCGGTCGGACTCGATGCGGTCCGGCGGGTGGCGGCCGCGCGGCCCGCGACGCCGTGGTTCGCGATCGGCGGGGTCGACCTCGGCAGCGTGCGCGAGGTCGTCGAGGCCGGCGCGCGGCGGGTCGTCGTCGTGCGCGCGGTGACGGAGGCGGCCGACCCGGAGGGGGCGGCGCGAGACCTGCGAGCCACCGTCGCGCGCGCAGTGACTGCAGACGCGGTGACTGCGGTCGCGGGCACGGGCACCGGGCGTGGGCGCCGACCGTGAGCACGACCGCGCGCCGCGCGCTCGTGGCACTCGCGATCGGGAGCCTCCTCGCCGGGCTCCCAGCGTGCAGCCCTGACGGGACCGGCGGCTCCGAGCCAGGGCCTGCCGAGGAGACGACACCCGCGTCGACCTCGGGTGCGGGGGTCGCGACCGTGTCGACGGACTCGTTCGTCGAGCAGACCGTCCTCGTCGACGGGGTGGAGTCGGACACGGTGACCATAGGGGTCCAGTCGCTCGTCGTCGAGGGGGAGACCATGACCCTCACCCTCGTGTACACGCCGCGCCTCTCCTCGCTGGAGCCCGACGAGCGCGTCTCGCTCTATGACGTCCTCTCCCCGGACAGCGCCCGGCGCCCGACGCTGCTCGACCGGACGAACCTCAAGGAGTACAGCGTCATCACGGACGGCGGCGACGCCTGGACGACCGCGGTGTCCGACGTGGAGGTGACCAACGGGTCGCCGGTCGTCTTCTGGGCGGTCTACGCGGCACCGCAGGACGACATCGACGTGGTCGACATCCGGGTGTCCTCGACCTGGCCGGAGTTCACCGGCGTCCCGATCGCCCGATGACGCGTCGTGGTGGTCGGACACCCGCACTCCTCCTCGCCTCCCTCCTCGGCGCCGCAGCCCTCTGCGCGGTCGGCGTCTCCGCGGCGACGGGAGCGGGTACGCCCCCGGGCCCCGAGGCTCTCGGCACGCCGACGACGGAGCAGCTCGACGACGCGGTCCGCCCGTGGGACCCCGCCGACGGAGACGTGCGGACCTGGGTGATCGGTCCCGACGCCGTGCGGCAGTGGGTCGTCACGGACGACGCGGTCGGCCAGCTCGAGGAGGACGGGCAGTAGCCCGGTCCCGCCGCCCCGCCAGGGGCCGACTATCCTGTCCAGGTGACACAACTCCCTCCCTCCTTGCCGCGTCCCGTCCTCGTGGTCGACTTCGGTGCCCAGTACGCGCAGCTCATCGCTCGTCGCGTCCGCGAGGCCAAGGTCTACTCCGAGATCGTCCCGCACACGTCCACGGTCGAGCAGATGCTCGCCAAGAACCCGGCGGCGATCATCCTCTCCGGCGGGCCGTCGTCGGTGTACGCCCAGGGCGCGCCCTTCGTCGACCCCGCGCTGTTCGAGGCCGGTGTCCCGGTCTTCGGGATCTGCTACGGCTTCCAGGCGATGGCGAAGGCGCTCGGCGGCACCGTCGAGCAGACCGGGCTCTCCGAGTACGGCGGGACGCCCGTCACCGTCGCCCGGACGGGTGCGCTGCTCGAGGGCTCTCCCGAGCAGCAGACCACCTGGATGAGCCACGGTGACGCGGTCCACACTGCACCGGAGGGCTTCGAGGTCCTCGCGACCTCCGCCGGGTCGCCGGTCGCCGCGTTCGAGAACAACGCCCGCCGCCTCTACGGCGTGCAGTGGCACCCCGAGGTCAAGCACTCGCCGCTCGGCCAGAAGGCGCTCGAGAACTTCCTCTACGAGGGTGCCGGCCTCTCACCCGACTGGACGCCCGGGCACGTCATCTCCGACCAGGTCGACGCCATCCGCGCCCAGGTCGGCGACGCACGCGTCATCTGCGGTCTCTCGGGCGGCGTGGACTCCTCCGTCGCGGCCACGCTCGTCCAGAAGGCCGTCGGCGACCAGCTCACCTGCGTCTTCGTCGACCACGGCCTGCTCCGCGCCGGCGAGGCCGAGCAGGTCGAGCAGGACTTCGTCGACGCGACAGGCGTCCAGCTCAAGGTCGTCGACGCGCGCGAGCGCTTCCTCTCGGCGCTGGCCGGCGTGAGCGACCCGGAGACCAAGCGCAAGATCATCGGCCGCGAGTTCATCCGCGTGTTCGAGGACGCGGCACGGGAGATCGTCGAGGACGCGGGCGCGCACGGCGAGGAGGTCAAGTTCCTCGTCCAGGGGACCCTCTACCCGGACGTCGTCGAGTCCGGCGGCGGTGAAGGCGCTGCGAACATCAAGAGCCACCACAACGTCGGAGGGCTGCCCGACGACCTGCAGTTCTCGCTGGTCGAGCCGCTGCGCACGCTCTTCAAGGACGAGGTCCGGGCCGTGGGCCTCGAGCTCGGCGTGCCCGAGGTCATCGTGTGGCGGCAGCCGTTCCCGGGACCGGGCCTCGGCATCCGGATCGTCGGCGAGGTCACGGCCGAGCGGCTCGAGATCCTCCGGGCCGCGGACGCGATCGCACGCGAAGAGCTCACGCGCGCCGGTCTCGACCGGGAGATCTGGCAGTGCCCCGTCGTGCTGCTCGGTGACGTGCGCTCCGTGGGCGTGCAGGGTGACGGCCGGACGTACGGTCACCCGATCGTGCTGCGCCCGGTGTCCTCCGAGGACGCCATGACCGCAGACTGGACGCGGCTGCCGTACGACGTCCTGGCTGTCATCTCCACCCGCATCACGAACGAGGTCAAGGACGTCAACCGCGTGGTGCTCGACGTGACGAGCAAGCCGCCGGGCACCATCGAGTGGGAGTGACCGCACCACCCGCCGACGACCGATTCGTTACGGTGGGCGCACGTTCGCAACATCCTCGACAAGGAGAAGACGATGTCTAGCAAGGTCACCATCAGGCAGAGCAAGGGCGTGGGGGTCGTCGGACTCATCGCGCTCATCGCCGGTGTCGTTCTGATCATCGCGGGCGGCATCACGTGGTGGGCGGTCGCCGACAAGCTCGCACAGGAGAACATCACGGTGTCGGAGGACGCCTCGTTCCTCGCCGGCAAGAAGGTCAACGACCCGTTCTCGGCCTTCGCGCAGGCCGACGTCATCAACCGGCACGCCCTCGAGTCGTCCGACGGACAGACCTACGCCGAGCTCGACCGGGACGACCCCGCACGCGAGAGCGTCATGAACGCGTCCTTCCTGCGCGCCTCCCTGTTCACGTCGGTGGTGTCGTTCGGCATCGCCGCCCTGGTCATGGGACTCGGTCTGCTCTTCGTCCTCGTCGGCTGGGCCCTGCGACGGGTCGCAGGCGGCCCGCCCGTCGTCGTCGAGACCTCGAGCACTCCAGGCGCGCACTCCGCGAACGCTCCCGAGGTCACCTCGGACACGACGCGGTCGGGCGAGAAGCCCGACGCGACGAAGAGCAAGGAGCCCGGCTCGCGCCGCACCCCCTCCTCGCCGGCCACGTCCGCGACGCCGGTCGTCCCGGCCGCGACCGCCGCGACGAGCACGACGACGACCGGTTCGGCGACACCGCCTCCCGCGTCCACCAAGGCGCCCGGCTCGCCGGACGAGCCGATCCGGATGAGCAGGTCCGAGCGCGTCAACGGCGCCGCTGCGTCGCCC
>NZ_JBDYKL010000048.1:0-24381 GCF_040012415.1 Sanguibacter sp. 25GB23B1 | reverse complement strand
GCGCTGTGCTGCGCGGTCGCCCACGCGGCGATCGAGTCGCTCCGCGGCATCCGGCCGCTGACCCAGCTCGCCCGCTCCGTGTCCGTGCTGCTTCGTGCCGCGCTGTCGTCCAGCGCTGCGCCGAGACTCAGCTCTTCTTCGTCTGCTTCGCTGCCCGGCGGCGCGCCTCGCGGTTGACCGCCTCGGGCGCCGCAGTCTCGCCGTCGCCCGCCGTTGCTCCGGGCGTCGCCGTCACCGGTCCGACACCGTCCTCGCTCGGGGCGGTGTAGCTCAGCGGGATCGCGCGGTCGGGGCCGTCAAGACCCTTCGCCACGAGGACAGGCTCTGCGGCGGCCGCCCCACCAGCGCCGAGCGCCTGCGCCGCACCCGAGCCTGCAGCCGCGGCCGCCCCGGCCGCGCTGACAACCGGAGCCGCCGGCTGGACCTTGACCTCGAGGTTGTAGAGGAAGCCGACGGACTCCTCCTTGATGGCCTCGGTCATCGCCTGGAAGAGCATGAAGCCCTCGCGCTGGTACTCGATGAGCGGGTCGCGCTGGGCCATCGCACGCAGGCCGATGCCCTCCTTGAGGTAGTCCATCTCGTAGAGGTGCTCGCGCCACTTGCGGTCGAGCACGGAGAGCACCACGCGACGCTCGAGCTGACGCATGCTCGCCTCGCCCAGCTCGGTCTCGCGCGCCTCGTAGGCGTGGCGGGCGTCGGAGAGGACCTCCTCGAGGATGAGGTCGTGCGTGAGGCCGTCGCGACCGTCGGCCTGGTCGACGACCTCGTCGACCGTGATGGAGACGGGGTAGACGGCCTTGAGCGCCGTCCACAGGGCGTCGAGGTCCCAGCTGTCCGGATGGCCGGAGCTCGTGGCACCCTCGACGTACGCCGTGAGCACGTCGGTGATGAAGTGCTGGACCTGCTCGCGCATGTCCTCGCCGTCCAGGACCCTGCGGCGCTCGTCGTAGATGACCGTGCGCTGGCGGGAGAGGACGTCGTCGTACTTGAGGACGTTCTTGCGGATCTCGAAGTTGCGGCCCTCGACCTGGCCCTGCGCGCTCGCGATGCCGCGCGTGACGATCTTCGACTCGAGCGGCATGTCGTCGGGGAAGCCGGCCCGCTGCATCATCGACTCGGCCAGGCCGGAGCCGAACAGGCGCATGAGGTCGTCCTGCATCGACAGGTAGAACCGCGACTCCCCAGGGTCGCCCTGTCGGCCGGAGCGACCACGGAGCTGGTTGTCGATCCGGCGCGACTCGTGACGCTCCGTGCCGAGGACGTAGAGCCCACCGAGATCGGTGACCTCGTTGTGCTCGTCCTCGACCGCCTTCTTCGCGGCCTCCACCGCGGCGGGCCAGGCAGCCTCGTACTCTTCGGGCGACTCGACCGCGTCGAGCCCGCGCTCGGCCATCGCGGCGACGGCCATGAACTCGGCGTTGCCACCGAGCATGATGTCGGTGCCTCGGCCGGCCATGTTCGTCGCGACCGTGACGGCCCCCTTGCGACCGGCCTGGGCGATGATCGGGGCCTCGCGGGCGTGCTGCTTCGCGTTGAGGACCTCGTGCGGCACACCGTGCTTCTTGAGCTTGGACGAGAGGAGCTCGGACTTCTCGACGCTCGTGGTGCCGACGAGGACCGGCTGGCCCTTCGCATGCCGCTCGACGATGTCCTCGACGACCGCGTTGAACTTGCCGTCCTCGTTCTTGTAGACGAGGTCCGCCTGGTCGATGCGCTGCATGTCCCGGTTGGTCGGGATGGGCACGACGCCGAGCTGGTAGGTCCCCTGGAACTCCGCCGCCTCGGTGTCCGCGGTACCCGTCATGCCGCCGAGCTTGCTGTACAGACGGAAGTAGTTCTGGAGGGTGATCGTGGCGAGGGTCTGGTTCTCCGCCTTGATGGCGACGCCCTCTTTCGCCTCGATGGCCTGGTGCATGCCCTCGTTGTAGCGGCGCCCGGCGAGGATGCGGCCCGTGTGCTCGTCGACGATGAGGACCTCGCCCTTGAGGACGACGTAGTCCTTGTCCCGCTTGAAGAGCTCCTTGGCGCGGATCGCGTTGTTGAGGAAGCCGATGAGCGGCGTGTTGAGCGACTCGTAGAGGTTGTCGATGCCGAGGTAGTCCTCGACCTTCGCGATCCCGGGCTCGAGCACCCCGACGGTGCGCTTCTTCTCGTCGACCTCGTAGTCCTCGTCGACCGTCAGGCGGCGGGCGACGCGGGCGAACTCGGCGTACCACTTGTTCGTGTCGCCCGCGGCCGGGCCGGAGATGATGAGCGGCGTGCGCGCCTCGTCGATGAGGATCGAGTCGACCTCGTCGACGATCGCGAAGTTGTGTCCGCGCTGGACGAGGTCGTCCGTGGACCAGGCCATGTTGTCGCGCAGGTAGTCGAAACCGAACTCGTTGTTCGTCCCGTAGGTGATGTCCTTGGCGTACTGCTCCCGGCGCTCTGCCGGAGTCTGGCCGGAGAGGATGCACCCGGTGCTCATGCCGAGGAAGCGGAACACACGGCCCATGAGCTCGCTCTGGTACTGCGCGAGGTAGTCGTTGACCGTGACGACGTGCACGCCGTCGCCCGAGAGCGCGTTGAGGTAGGCCGGGAGCGTCGCGACGAGCGTCTTGCCCTCACCCGTCTTCATCTCGGCGATGTTGCCGAGGTGGAGGGCGGCGCCGCCCATGAGCTGGACGTCGAAGTGGCGCTGACCGAGGGTGCGTCGGGCCGCCTCGCGCACGGTCGCGAACGCCTCGGGGAGCAGCTCGTCGAGCGTCGCACCGTTGGCGACGCGTTCCTTCAGCCGGTCGGTCTCCTCGCGGAGCTCCTCGTCGGTGAGCGCCTCGAAGCTGTCTTCGAGCGCGTTGACCTGCTTGGCCAGTCCGGACAACTTCTTGATGATCCGGCCCTCGCCGAAGCGAAGGACCTTCTCGAGGATCGCAGCCACGCAGTGCTCCCGGTTCGAGTGTTGGGCTCTGTGACGTCCGGGCCGATCGGCTCAGACGGCATACAACTGTCCATCGTAGGCGAGGGGAGGTGGTCTGAGTCACGTCGTCGACGTTTCGTTCGCTCATCGCGGACGTGGGCTCAGCCCGCTCGCGCGACCTCCCGCTGCAGGTCCGCCGCGAGATCACCCGCGGGCTCGACGCTGATCCCGCCCATCCCGAGCCACTCGGCCATCGCCACGAGCTCGGCCGCGAGCGCGGCAGGAGTGAGCGCTGTCGAGGTGTCGTCCCTGTGCGCAGACATCACCCGCAGCGTGCCCTCGCGCCGGTCGGCCTTGAGATCGACGCGCGCGGTGATCTGGTCCCCCTCGAGGAACGGGAGCACGTAGTAGCCGTGCACCCGCTTGTGCGCCGGGACATAGATCTCGATGCGGTAGTGGGTGCCGAAGAGCTCCGCGAGACGTCGGCGTTCGAAGACGAGCGGGTCGAAGGGGCTGAGCAGCGTCTGCGCCGCGGCCCGGCGTGGCGTGCGGGCGTCGCGGTGGACGAACGTCGGCCGGTCCCAGCCGCGGACCTGGACGGGAAGGAGGGTGCCGTCCTCGACGAGCTCGAGGAGCGCACGGCGCGGGGCAGGCCCCCGCAGACGGAAGTAGTCGGCGAAGCATCGCGCGGTCCCGACCCCGTGCGCGCGTGCCCCGATCTCGACGAGAGCCCGCACCGCGTCGTCCTCGTCGACCGCCGGTGCGTCGAGGACCGCGCGCGGCAGCACCCGCTCGGTGAGGTCGTACCGACGCTCGAAGGCGTTGTTCCGGCTCGCCGCAGTGACCTCGCCGGTGAAGAAGAGGAACTCCAGCGCACGCTTGGCGACGCTCCAGTTCCACCCCCACGCCGTGCTCTCCCGTGCGTGCTGGGACGTGAGGAGCCGCTCGACCTCGGCGGCCGTCACGGGGCCACGCTCACGCACGATGGCCCGGATCTCACGGACCTCGGCACTGTGGTCGACCTCGGCGCCGCTGATCGAGCCCCACGCTTCGGTGCGGTACCTGCGCTGGCGCCACTCGAGCAGTCGGTAGGTCGACGGCGGGAGGTACGAGGCCTCGTGGCCCCAGTACTCGACGAGCCGCCGGGGTGCGCGACTCGTGGCACGGTCGAGCAGTGCGGTGTCGTACGGGCCGAGCCGGGAGAACAGCGGCATGAGGTGGGCTCGTGCGAGGACGTTGACCGAGTCGATCTGGAGGAGCCCGAGCCGGTCGACGACACGCTGCAGCCCGGCCATCGTCACCCGGGGCGCGAGGTCGCCGCTCCGGGCCTGCGGAGCGACCGGGCGGGCCGAGGCGAGGCCCTGCGCAGCGAGCGCCGTGCGGCGCGCCTGGGCGAGTGTCATGGTCCGCTCTGAGGTCATCGGACCATCGTGCCGTCCGCCACCGACACGAGCACCGCCGCAGGCACGCCGACGGCGCAGGACCGGTGGTCCTGCGCCGTCGGCTCGAAGGGGATGGTCTCCCAGGGCGTCTGCTCGAGAGCGGTCGGGGCGTGCCGCGACCGCTCCGGCGTCACTCGGCCGTGGCGGCCGGGGTTCCCGCTCCGCACGCTGCGTCGAGCGCGATCACACCGTAGGTCCATCCGCGGCGACGGTAGGCCACCGAGGGGCGCGCGGTCTCGACGTCGATGAAGAGGAAGAAGTCGTGCCCGACCATCTCCATCTCGTAGAGCGCGTCGTCGATCGTCATGGGGTTCGCGCTGTGGAGCTTCTGCCGGATGACGACCGGGGAGTCCCCGAGCTGGATCTCGACCGTGTCGCCGGGATCGGTCGGAGCCTTCGGCGTCTCAGGCGCCGGCGCCGGGGTCGGGACGAACGGCCGGACGTCGGCGGTGTCCTCGGGCGTCGGGTTGCGGAAGCGGTTCTTCCGGCGGTCGTTCGCGCGGCGGAGCCGTTCGGAGAGCTTGGTCATGGCGAGGTCGAGAGCGCCGAACCTGTCGTCCGCTGCGGCTTCTGCCCGAATCACTGGTCCCTTGTCGCGGACGGTCAGCTCGACCCTCTCGCGAACACCTGACTGGCGGGGGTTGTTCTCGTGAGTGACCTCGACATCGACGCGCTGTGCGCTCGGTGCGAGCTGCTCGATCTTCGCGAGCTTGTCCTCGACGTGTCGGCGAAAACGATCGGCTACCTCAGTGTGCCTACCGACGACAACGATCTCCATGCGAGCCTCCAAGGGAGTGGGGGCGCTTGCGCGCCCGATGATCAGCTGTGCGGCGCCCTCACGGGTGCCCGGACTGATACCACCTCCCAACGCTGTCGAGATCTGGGTACAGGCTAACCCCGTTCCGTCACCGGATCGTCATCGGCGGGGCCCCCGGAGGGTATGAAGTTGGTCCTGGCGTGGCTGCGAGGACGAGACCCGCGACGACCGTCCCACCTGCGGCGACGAGCGCTCGTTCGCACTCCACCAGCGTCGCGCCGGTGGTGAGCACGTCGTCGACGAGGACGCAGGCGACCCCGCGCAGCGCGGGTGCGCGGGGTCTGACGCGCACGACCCCCGCGAGGTTCCCTCCGCGGGCCCTCGACCCGAGCCCCACCTGGTCGAGCGCGCCGGCGCGCAACCGCGGGCGGTGCTCGAGCACGCGCAGCAGCCGCACGTCGTCGGACGAGGACCGCACCGCATGGCCGAGGACGCTCGTGACGGCACGTGCGAGCTCCATGACCGGCTCGCGTCCACGACGCCGCCGAGCGGACGCGGTCGAGGGGACGGGGACGACCAGGAGCGGCCCTCGGGGCCGGCTACGGAGGAGCTCGTCGTCCGCGGTCCGGGCCAGACGACCCATGGCGGCGCGGAGCCGGCCGTCGAGGTCGGTGCGACCGCGGTCCTTCCAGGCGACGACGAGATCACGCACCTCCCCCGTGTATGCCGTGAGCGCCCAGACCGGCCACGGCGCGGTGCCCGTCATGCGGTCCAGGCGTGGAGCCGCGTGCTCGACCCGGCGCGGTGGTTCCGCGAGCCGCGCCGAGCACGCCGGGCACACCGCGACGTCGACGGTCCCGCACCCGGCGCACGACAGGG
This sequence comes from Sanguibacter sp. 25GB23B1, assembly GCF_040012415.1. Lineage (NCBI taxonomy): Bacteria > Bacillati > Actinomycetota > Actinomycetes > Micrococcales > Sanguibacteraceae > Sanguibacter > Sanguibacter sp. 25GB23B1. Next base: position 18,407 of record NZ_JBDYKL010000048.1, on the reverse strand, counting down.
GCACGGCGAGACGAGCGATGTCGTGGAGTCCTCGGAGAAGGATGGACGTCATGCGCCGAGCCTCCGCCCGCTCGGGGTCCTGGATGGCCGTCCAGGGCTCAGCTCTGGACGGCTTCAGCGCAGGCCGACCCTGTGGGACACATCGTGCGCCGCGGGCAGCCGATGACAGTCAGTCGGTGACGCCCGGCAGGACAGCGCGGACCAGGTCGTGGGCAGCGGCCCGGACTCGGGACTGGTCCACGGCGGTCGCAGCATTGGCACCGGCGACGGAGTCGAAGAGTATCCCGTCGACGCACGCCACGAGCAGAGCGGCCTGGCGGCCAGGCTCGCGAGCACCGAGGCCGCGGAGGACCTCGGCGATCCGGCTGCGGATCTCGACACCGCCACGGTGCAGCTCGGCGCCGAGCTCCGGTCGGCGGGCTGCCTCGAGCGAGAGCTCGTAGCGCGCGAGGTGCCGAGCGCGGTCCACCGTGAGCCACCGGCCGAGTACCCCCGCCAGCGCGTCCGCAAGGGCTGTGGCGTCGCGTGCCGCGACGAGCGGTGTCATCACGTCGAGATCGACGTGGTCCATCTGCACGAGCCGTCGGACGCACGCGGTCAGCAGGGCGACGCGCGACCGGTAGTAGTACGACGTGGACCCGGCGGGGAGGCTTGCCTGCGCGTCGACCGCGCGGTGCGTGAGTCCGCGCGACCCGGCCAGCGTGAGGACCGCGAGCGCCGCGTCCGCAACCACGGTGCGACGGTCGCTCGACGGTGGGTGCGGGAGGTCGTCGGGGGCCATGCACCAGACTCTACCGACGTAGAGTTGCCTCGTCTGTCTCTACATCTGTAGTGTCGGCTGTGTGGATGGAGAGCGAGCAGGTCGTCGAGCCGTCGTCGTCGGCGGCGGCATCGGAGGGCTCGCTGCAGCGGTCGGGCTCGCGCGCACGGGGTGGCGGGTGGTCGTCTGCGAGCGCGCGCCGGCCCTCGAGCCGGTCGGCACGGGGCTCGTCCTCTGGCCGAACGGGGTCGCAGCGCTGGGTGCGCTGGGCCTGGACGACTCCGTGCACCGGGTGGGTCGCGCGCTCGGCGGGACAGGGCTGCGCCGGCCGTCCGGCCTTCGGCTGTCACAGACGGACAGCCGTCAGATCACCCGCCGGCACGGCCGGGGTCTCGTCGCCGTCGCACGTCCCGAGCTCGTCGACGTCCTCGCCCGGGCACTGCCCGAGGGCGTCCTGCGCCTGGGCACGACAGTCACCGCAGTACGGCCGGGCGACGAGCACGCTCCCGCGGAGGTGGTGTGCGGCAGCGACACGCTCGTGGCAGACCTCGTCGTCGCGGCGGACGGGATCGGCTCCGCCGTCCGCCGTTCGCTCTGGCCGGAGCACCCCGTCGCCGGGTACCGCGGCTACACCACCTGGCGCGCCCTCGTGGGCACCACCGGCCTCGATCTCGGCGGGTCCGCGACCGAGACCTGGGGTCGCGGGGAACGCTTCGGCATCGTGCCCCTCGCCGGTGACCGCACCTACGTCTACGGGACAGCGGCCGCCACCGCCAGGACGCTCGCGCTCGACCCCGCGACCGAGCTCGCCGAGCTGCGTCGACGCTTCGGCGGGTGGCACTCCCCGATCCCAGAGCTGCTGGACCGGCTCTCGTCGGAAGACCTCCTCCGGCACGACGTCCTCTCGCTCGAGCCGCCCGTGCGACGGCTCACGACCGGTCGGGTGGTCCTGCTCGGCGACGCCGCGCACGGGATGGAACCGAACCTCGGGCAGGGCGCCTGCCTCGCCCTCGAGGACGCCGTCACGCTGACAGCGATCGTCGCGGGCTCCCCGGTGACCTCCGCACCCGACGGGTACACCGCAGCGCGCGGACCCCGAGCGGCCCGGCTCTCCCGCCAGTCCCGGCTCATCGGCTACGCCACCCGCACCCGGTCCCGGGCGCTCACCACCGTGAGAGACGCCGCCGTCCGGTGCACACCCGCAGCACTGTCGCTGCGCGGCTTCGACGACGCGGCCCGATGGCGCCCACCGCCGCTCGCGCTCGGACGTCCACCGGCACCCGACCGCGGCAGTCGGTGAGCCGGCTCGTCCTCGGCGTCAGCGTGCCGATCGCGCTGCTCCTCGACGACGCGGCCGTCTCCCTCAGCCGGGGAAGGTCGGGAGCCTGACCCCCGACGCGATCGTCGACCAGGTCGCACCCGTCGAGGCCCTGCTGAGGAGGTCGCCGGCGTCGGTCGCGACGTAGATCGAGCGCAGCCCGCGCCCTGCAGCGATGCTCGTCGCGGCGTCTGCGCCCGACAACGTCTCGGTCCGTCCGGCGAGCGGGACGACGTTGACCGCCGAGACCCCGTCGGACGCCCCGGCGGCGAGCACCGCGACGGTCGACTCGTCGACCCAGACCACCTGGCTCGCGTCCTGCACGCCCGCACCGATCGTCACCGAGTCCGAGAGCCGCTGGGGCACGCCCGAGTCGTCCCGGACGACAGCCGCGAGATCGATGTACGTCGCGCCCGCCACGCTCGAGACGACCACCACCCGCGCACCCTCGTGCGCGACCCGCACGGACTCGACGGTGCGCCCGGCGAGCCAGTCGACCGTGACCTCGACCTGGGTGCCACCCTGCGAGACGGCCTGCAGGCTCGCGCCCGGCTGCTCCTCGCCCGTCCACACCCAGCCGAACCGGTCGATCGACGGCTCGACGAGGTTCGTGCCGGTGAGCAGCGTGACCGACGGGTCCGCCGTGGTCGGGAGCGTGCGGATCGACGAGCGCCCCGAGCGCACCACACCGGACTCGCCGGACGCGTCGAGGGCCAGCGCGGTCGGGTCGAGACCGGTGAGCGGAGCGACCCCGGGCACGGGATCCACGGCTCGCCCCTGGACCCGGCTCAGGACGTCGCCGACGAGCACCCAGGGCGACGCCGCCGGGATCGGGTCACGGACCGGTGCCGCGGTCTCCGCGATGGTCAGAGGCACCGAGTTCACGAGGATCTCGACCGAGCGCACCTGCGGGACGCGCAGGAGCACGGCGTCGAGCTGCGCCTGGAGCATCGCCCGGTCGTCCGCGTCGGTCGCCAGCACGTCCCTGGTGAGATCGACCCGGGCGACCCCTCCGTCGTCGACCGTCACGGCATCGAGCACCAGCCGGGTGCCGTCGGGCGCGACCGTCCGAACGGCGTCGCGCAACCACTCCGACGGGCCGGCGAGCAGACCGTTGATCGCGTAGGTCGCCGTGTTGCTCTTCGAGTACCACCGCACCTCCGGGACGAGGTACGCGCCGTCGAGCGTGGGGAAGTACAGGGTGGTGGCGCGGTACACCGACGAGAAGTTCGGCACCGAGACGTACGAGACGTCCTCGACACCCGTGATCCGCCACTGCTCGTCCGCCCCCTGCTCGAGGGAGAACGTGAGGTTCTCGGACGCGTCGGTGGGAGCCTCGGTGAACCGTCCCGCTCCGTCGAGCGTCGCGACGACCGAGATGCGCCCCTGGACGACGGCCGGCCCGGCGTCCTCGACAGGAGCGTCCGTGCCCGGGGTCTCCCCCTCGACGCTCGGTGCCGGTTCGACGACCTCCGCATCAGGGTCCGGGCCGGCGACCTGAGCCAGGTCCGTCTCGCCGGAGTACACGACCGTGCTCGTGCCCGGCTCCCACGTCGCGGCAGCCGCGGGCGCGAGGTACTCGCGAGCGGTGACCCAGTCGTCGTTGAGGCCGGCCGCCTGCGCATAGAGGAAGCCCTGCACGATGTCCTGGGGGCTCGCGTCGAGCGCCGGCCCGTACGCCTGCAGGAAGATCGGTCCGGGCTCCGTGACCGTCACGTCACCACGCTGGACGGGACCCGACGTCGGGATCTGCGCGCAGCCGGCCGCGAGGGCCGCCGCGAGGGCGACCGCGACCGCCCTGCGCACGCGCGTCGTCGTCCTGGACACCGTGACGCTCACCGGACCTCCACCTGGTTTCCATGCTCTCCCTGCGCGGGGATCTCACCGGTCAGAGGGTGCGCCGAGGCGAGATCGTGGACGGCCGGCAGGGACGACGGACCGTTCTCGTCGTGCCGCGCGGCACCCGGCACGACCTCGTCCGCGGCACGCTGCGGGACGAGGTCGATCGGCGACGTCGTCAGCACGATCCCCGCGCGGCGGGGAAGGGTCAGCCGGAACGACGCGCCCATGCCCGGGCGGCCCCACGCTTCGAGCCACCCTCCGTGCAGGAGCGCGTCCTCGAGCGAGATCGCGAGACCGAGACCTGTGCCGCCGGACGTCCTCGCCCGCGCCGGGTCCGCTCGCCAGAACCGGTCGAAGACATGGCCCACCTCGTCGCGCGCGAGGCCGACCCCGTGATCACGCACGCGGACGGCGACGGCCATCGGGTTCACGGCCACCCGCACCTCCACGGGCCCGCCCTCCGCATGCTCGATCGCGTTGACGAGCAGGTTGCGGACCACGCGCTCGACCCGGCGCGGGTCGATGTCGGCAGAGGCCGAGCCGTCGTCGAACTCACCGGTGAGCCAGACCCCCTTGCGCTCGGCGAGCGGCATCGCCTGGTCGATCGCCGAGTTCACGACGTCGCGCAGGTCGCGGGACTCCGCGTCGAGGACGGCCGCCCCCGCGTCGAAGCGGCTGATCTCGAGAAGGTCCGCCAGCAGGTCCTCGAAGCGGTCGAGCTGGTTGACGAGCAGCTCGGCCGACCGCTTGACCACGGGCTCGAAGTCCTCGCGCCCCTCGTAGATCATCTCGCTCGCCATCCGCACGGTCGTCAACGGCGTCCGCAGCTCGTGCGAGACGTCGGACACGAAGCGGCGCTGCACCGTCGAGAGCTCGTCGAGGCGCTGGATCTGGTCCTGCAGGCTCTCGGCCATCTCGTTGAAGGACCGCGCGAGCGTCGCCATCTCGTCCTCCCCGCGCACCACGAGACGCTCGTCCAGGTGACCGTCCGCCAGCCGCTCGGCGACCTCGGCAGCGCGCTGCACGGGCGCGACGGCCTGACGCGTGACCATCCACGTGATGACACCCAGGAACGCCACGAGCACCAGCCCCGCGGTCCCGAGGACCTGCTGCATGAACGCGAGCGTCTCCTCCTCGGACTGCAGCGAGTACAGGTAGTAGAGCTCGAACGTCCCGGAGGCCGGCACCTCGACCGTCGAGCCGACCATGACGCCGGGGACCGAGCCGGCCCCCACCGGGATCGCGACAGGCTGCCAGCGCTGCCCGTCGGCCTCGGCCGTCGAGCTGCGCAGGTCGTCGGAGATGAGCCCGCGCAGCTGCGGCGCCGTGTTGGGCTCGAGGACCGACGAGGAGATGCTGTTGGACCGCGAGCGCAGGAGGAACACGTCCCGGCCGCCGGGCCCGGAGACCTGGAGCGCAGGAATCATGTCGTTGAGGAGCTGCTGCACCTGGGCGGTGCTCGTCGCCGTCGCGGAGTTGAAGGTCGCCTGGGCCTGGACGGTCGACCGGGTGCTCTCCGCGAGCACCTGGTCGATGCGCTGCTCGAAGAGGCCGTCCCGGATGGTGCTCGCGAGGAAGGCGCTGAGGAGCGCCACAGCGGCGAGGCCGATGACCAGCGCGGTCGAGATGACCCGCAGCTGCATCGAGGAGCGCCATGCCGCAGCGAGGCGCCCGGCCCGGCGGCGCAGCCGCAACCCGAGGCGACGGAGCCTCCGGACGAGCCGTCGAGCCCTGCTGCTCATGTCTGTGCGGCACCAGCCTTGTACCCGACCCCGCGCACGGTGAGGACGATCTCGGGCACCTCGGGGTCGTGCTCGATCTTCGACCGCAGCCGTTGGACGTGGACGTTCACCAGGCGGGTGTCCGCCGCGTGGCGGTAGCCCCACACCTTCTCGAGGAGGACCTCGCGGGAGAACACCTGCCAGGGCTTGCGCGCGAGAGCCACGAGAAGGTCGAACTCGAGCGGCGTCAGGGGGATCGTCGCACCGCCGCGCATGACACGGTGCCCGGTGACGTCGATCTCGAGGTCACCGATGGCCAGCCGCTCCGGTGCCGGCTCGTCGGTGCGGCGCAGCCTGGCCCGGATCCGGGCGACGAGCTCCTTGGGCTTGAACGGCTTCGAGATGTAGTCGTCCGCGCCCGACTCGAGGCCGAGCACCACGTCGACCGTGTCGCTCTTGGCGGTGAGCATGATGATGGGCACACCGGACTCGGCACGGATCTGCCGGCACACCTCGGTGCCGTCCTTCCCGGGCAGCATGAGGTCGAGCAGGACGACGTCGGGCGCCGAGCTGCGGAACACACCGATCGCGGAGTCCCCGTCCGCGCAGAACACCGGGTCGAACCCCTCCGTCTTGAGCACGATCCCGATCATCTCGGCCAGCGCAGTGTCGTCGTCAACCACCAGCACACGTGACTTCATGGCGTCATCTTGCCACTTCACGCCGCCGACCTGTTCCCCGACATGGCACGATGAGCGGGTGGGAGCCGTTTCGCCCGCCCTCACCCGATCACGGACGCCACCCAGACAGAGCTAGAGGTCGAGACACCGATGACGTCGCCCGAGGACCGCCCCGAACCCACGCCCGCGCCCTTCGCGCCGCCGAGCGGCACCGGGACGCCGGACACTGCGCCACAGCACGAGCCGGGTCCACCCGCGAAGGATGCAGGCACGGGATGGGGGCAGCCGAGCGAGTCGGTCGGCTACCCGCAGCAGCCCGCCGCACCCCAGGCTTCCGCTCTGCCGCGGTACGGGCAGTACGGGCCCACGACCCCGGTCGCGCCGGACGGCGGTCTGCCGCCGTACCCGCAGCCCGGTCAGCAGCAGCCCGGTCAGCAGTTCGGTAGCCAGCAGTACGGCGGACAGCAGTACAGCGGACAGCAGTACGGCGGACAGCAGTACGGCGGTTCCCCCTACGGCAGCCCGCAGGGCTTCGGCGGACCCGGGTACCGCCCTCTCGCGGCCCGTCCCGGCATCATCCCGCTGCGCCCGCTGGGCCTCGGAGAGATCTACGACGGGGCGTTCGGAGCGATCCGTCGGAACCCGAAGGTCATGCTCGGCGTGGTCGCCCTCGTCATCGCCGTCGCGACGATCATCGCCACGGTCATCGGGTACCTCACCGCACCGGCGGCCAACCGGTGGCTCGGCGACCTCGTCGGGGACATCGACCCCACGGGCGAGGCCGGCCTCGACTCGCTGGGCAGCCAGCTCTCGACGTCGTTCCTCGTGACGCTGGCCGTCTCGATCGCCTCGATCGTCGCGACCGGGCTGCTCATCGTCGCGATCAGCCGGTCGGTCATCGACAAGCCGTTCACCACGGGCGACCTGTGGGCGCAGGTTCGCACCAAGGTCGTCGGGCTCATCGCGATCGCCCTCATGCCGTCCGTCGCGATCGCGCTGCTGGCGGCGGTCCTCCTCGTCGGTGTCTACCTCGTCGCCCAGGTGGCGGGTGCCGGTGTCGTCGGCCTCGTCACGCTCGTGGTCATGGTCATCATCGTCGTGGCTGCGGTGTGGCTCTCCGTGCGCTTCATGCTCACGTCGGCCGCCTACGTCCTCGAAGGTCAGGGCCTGGGGAAGGCGGTCCGTCGCGGCTGGCTGCTCAGCCGCCGGTCGTTCTGGCGTCTCTTCGGCATCTACCTGCTCTCGAACATCATCACCGGGACGGTCGCCCAGCTCGTCCTCGTCCCCGCGACGATCATCGCGCAGCTGCTCTTCCCGAGCGGGTACATGATCGAGCCCGGTGGCGTCGCCATCATGACCCTGGCGCAGATCGTCGCCTACACGATCACCACCGCGTTCCTCTCCTCGGTGATCGCCCTGCTCTACATCGACGTGCGGATGCGTCGCGAGGGTCTCGACGTCGAGCTCGCGGCAGCGGCCGACGAGGCCTGATGGTCGGCGCTGCACTGCCCGTCGACCCGGATGCCGACACTGCGCGTCAGTGGCTCACGGACGAGCTGACGAACCCCGTCTACCATGACGGCCCCTCGCTCCTCGAGCGCTTCCTCGAGTGGCTCCTCAGCCTCCTCGACGGCGTCTCGGTGGTCGGCCTGCCCGGGGTGTGGAGCGCCGTCGTCGTCGTGGCCGCGGTCCTGGCCGCCGCTGCTGTCGCCCTCGCGGTGGCAGGTCCGGTGCGTGCGTCGCGTCGCGCCCGCTCGGGTCCGGCCGTGCTCGCCGACGACGTCCGGACGGCCGAGCAGCTCGCGGCCGGTGCCGCCGCGTCCGCCGCCCGAGGCGACTTCACCACCGCGACCCTCGACGCGTTCCGCGCCCTCGTGCGGCGCTCGGAGGAGCGCGTCCTGCTCGAGCCCCGACCGGGCCGCACCGCCCACGAGGCCGCCGTGGAGCTGACGCCACGGTTCCCCGACCACACCGTCCCGCTCCGTGACGCGGCAGCGGTCTTCGACTCTCTCTTCTATGGCAAGACGACCGCCGACGCCCGGTCCTACGCGTCCGTGGCCGATCTCGAGAGCGCTCTGCGCGCGGAACGCCCCGCGCCGGTCGCCGACCGGAGGGTCCTCACGTCGTGACGACTACCCAGACCACCACCGTGACGACCGCCGGAGCGTCGACCAGGCCTGCCGCGGCCGCACCCACGACGGCTGCCGGCGTCGTGCGAGCACGCCTGCAGTCCTGGCGCTGGCCGATCGCCGGCGTGCTCGCGCTCCTGCTCTCCGTGGCCGTGACGGCTCTCCTCACCCCGGAGCGGTCCGCTGTCCGCTTCGCGCCGGACAGCCCCGAGCCCGACGGTGGTCAGGCGCTCGCGCAGGTGCTCGAGGACCAGGGCGTCGACGTCACCTCGACGACCTCGGTCGCCGAGGCGATCGGCGCCGCCGGCCCGGGCACCACGCTCCTCGTCGCGAACGACTACGGCATGACGGACGACGTCGCGCGGTCGCTCCTCGAGACGGGAGCGACGATCGCTCTCGTCGCCCCCGGTGACGCGCTCCTCGCGGCGGCGACCGCCGAGGTCACGCACGCCCGGCGGTCTCCCGACCCGGCACCGACCGTGGCGCGCTGCACAGACCCGGACGCGCGCGCGGCCGGGAGCATCACGAGCCTGGGCACCGGCTTCGAGGCCGCGGCCGAGCCGGACGACGCGCCGAGCACGTCCGGAGGAGCGGTCCTGTGCTTCACGAGCGAGGCCGGTGCGAGCCACTACGCCGTGTTCCCGTCCCAGGTGGTCCCCACCAGCACGGACGGCGCAGGTACCACGGCCGGGAGCGAGGTCACCGCACCCGTCGTCCGGGCTCTCGACGACGCCGGCCCGCTGACGAACGAGCAGATCACCACCGAGGGCAACGCTGCGATCGGCCTGCGGATGCTCGGTCACGAGGAGCGGCTCGTCTGGCTGATCCCCGAGCGTCCGGTCGCCGCGCTCGAGGGCGGCGGGATCGGCGACCTCCTCCCGCCGTGGGCAGGTGCGCTCCTCGCACAGCTCGCCGTGATCGCGCTCGTGTGCGCGCTCTGGCGGGGTCGACGGCTCGGACCGCTCGTGGCCGAGGACCTGCCCGTGACCGTTCCGTCGTCGGAGACGGCCCTCGGTCGCGGCAGGCTGTACCGCCGAGCACGGGCCTGGGGCCATGCCGCCGCCGCGCTGCGAGCCGGCGCCGCGCACCGCATGGCGACGCGTCTGGGCGTCCCTCGCTCAGCCGGCGCACCGACCGTCATCGACGCCATCACCCGTGCCACCCACCGGCCTTCTGCGCAGGTCGCCGGCCTGCTCTACGGACCACCCCCTGCCGACGACGCCGACCTGGCGCGCCTGGCCATCGAGCTCGACCAGCTGGAGAGCGAGGTTCACCGCGCGTGAGCACCCCTGGAGTCCCCCGCCCGACCGACGACGCCTCGTCGGCGCCCGACCTCTGGAAGCCCGTACCCGCACCCGACCACAGGGCGGCGTCCGACGCCGGCCACGGCCCGGACCCGGCGCTGCGTGCCGCGCTGGCCGGCGTGCGCGACGAGGTCGCCAAGGCCGTCGTCGGTCAGGAGGCCGCCGTGACGAGCCTGCTCATCGCGCTCCTGTGCCGCGGTCATGTGCTCCTCGAGGGCGTGCCCGGTGTTGCGAAGACGCTCCTGGTGCGCACGCTCGCCGCCTCCCTCGCCCTCGACACCAAGCGCGTCCAGTTCACCCCGGACCTCATGCCGGGAGACATCACCGGTTCCCTCGTCTATGACGCCCGCACCGCGGAGTTCAGCTTCCGCGAAGGGCCGGTGTTCACCAACCTGCTCCTGGCGGACGAGATCAACCGCACGCCCCCCAAGACGCAGGCGTCGCTCCTCGAGGCGATGGAGGAGCGTCAGGTGAGCGTCGACGGCACGGCCCGACCGCTGCCGGACCCGTTCCTCGTCATCGCGACGCAGAACCCCGTCGAGTACGAGGGCACGTACCCCCTGCCCGAGGCCCAGCTCGACCGCTTCCTCCTCAAGGTCCTCCTCCCGCTCCCCGAGCGTCACGACGAGGTCGAGATCCTCGCGCGGCACGCCGCAGGCTTCGACCCCCGCAACCTCGCCGCCGCCGGCGTGCGCGCGACGACGACGGCCGACGAGCTCGAGCGGGCCCGGGCCGAGGTCGCAGGCGTCCGCGTCGCGCCCGAGGTGCTCGGCTACGTCGTCGACATCTGCCGCGCGACCCGCCACTCCCCCTCGCTGTCCCTCGGGGTCTCGCCCCGCGGTGCGACGGCCCTCCTCGCCACGTCCCGTGCGTGGGCGTGGCTGTGCGGCCGGTCCTTCGTCACGCCGGACGACGTCAAGGCGCTCGCGCACCCGACCCTGCGCCACCGCGTCCAGCTCCGGCCCGAGGCCGAGCTCGAGGGCGTCACCGCCGAGAGCGTGCTCGCAGCGGTGCTCGCGTCCGTCCCCGTCCCCCGCTGACCCGGCGGGTCCTGGTCATGGTCCTCACGTGGCGCGCAGCCGCGCTCACCGCCCTCGGCATCGTCCCGGTCATCCTCACCGGAAGCGTGGGGGTGGTCCTCCTGTGGTCCCTCGTCGTGCTTCTCGTCTGCGCCGTGGACGCGGCACTCGCGGCCTCGCCGCGGGCGGTCGCGCTGGAGCGCACCGTGGCACGGGCGGTCCGGCTGACGGAGTCGACCACCTCCGTGGTCGTCGCCACGAACACGTCGACGCGCACGATGCGCGGGATCGCGCGCGACGCCTGGCCGCCGTCGGCGGGCGCGGACGAGAACCGGCACCCGCTGCACGTGCCGCCCGGGGAGTCGGTCCGCCTCACCACCCGGCTCGTCCCGAGCCGTCGCGGCGACCGCCAGGCCGGCGACGTGACCCTGCGGGCACTCGGGCCGCTCGGTGTCGCGGGTCGACAGCTCTCGGTGCCGCTCCCGGGACGTCTGCGCGTCCTGCCCGAGTTCGCGTCGCGCAAGCACCTCCCGAGCCGGCTCGCCCGGCTGCGCGAGATGGACGGGCGAGCCGCCGTCCAGGTGCGCGGCGAGGGCACCGAGTTCGACTCCCTGCGCGAGTACGTGCTCGGGGACGACGTGCGCTCGATCGACTGGCGCGCGTCCGCCCGGAGCACCGACCTCGTGGTCCGGACGTGGCGCCCCGAACGCGACCGCCGGGTGCTCATCGTGCTCGACACCGCACGCACCTCGGCCGCGCGGGTCGGTGACCAGCCTCGCCTCGATGCGAGCATCGAGGCGGCGCTGCTGCTCGGCGCGCTCGCGTCGAAGGCGGGTGACCGGGTCGAGCTCGTCGCGTTCGACCGGACCGTGCGCTCGCGCGTCGTCGGCGCGGCCGGGCCACGGCTCCTGCCCGCCCTCGCCGACGCGACCGCGATCCTTCAGCCCGTGCTCGTCGAGACGGACTGGCCGGGTCTCGTCGGCGTCGTCCGCGAGCGCCTGTCCCAGCGCTCTCTCGTCGTCCTGCTCTCGACGCTCGACCCCTCGGCGGTGGAGACAGGCCTGCTGCCCGTGGTCGAGCAGCTGACCTCCGTGCACACCGTGGTCCTCGCGTCGGTGGCCGACCCCGACGTCGCGGCGCTGCGCGCGGGTCGTGGCAGCGCGGCGGAGATCTTCGACGCGGCCGCCGCCGAGCGTGGCGAGCTCGAGCGTCTTGCAGCGACAATGGTCCTCAACCGTCGCGGTGTCGACGTGGTCTCGGCGCTGCCCGACGACCTGGCGCCGCGGCTCGCCGACACGTACCTGGCCCTCAAGGCCGCAGGAAGGCTGTAATGCGACTCTCCCCCGACGGTTCGAACCGACGCGCGCGCCGCAACCGGCACATCGCCATCTTCGTGGTGGCTGCGATGGTGCTCGTCGCGGCTGCCCCGGCGATCGCGTTCCTCCTCGGCTGACCCGCCCCACGGCGCCGCACGATGACCGCGGAGGGCGCCCCGCCCGGCTGCACGGAGCGCGAGCTCGGCCGGGCGCTGCTCGCCCGTCAGCACCTGCTCGCGCCTGCCGAGCCGGCCGTGGACCCGGGCACGGACGTCCTGCGCGTGATCACGCACCTCGTCGGGCTGCAGTCCCAGGCGCCGGATCCTCCCTACGTGGGGTTGTGGACACGGTTGCGCGGATTCGACCCGCAGACGCTCGGCTCGTTGCTCCTGGAGCGTCGCGTCGTGCGCCTCGCTCTCCTGCGCGGCACGATCCACCTCGTGGCGGCGGAGGACGCGCTCGTCCTCCACGCCCTGCTGGCACCGCTCTTCGCCGCACAGCTCCGGTCGAACACCCAGCACGGCAAGCATCTCGCCCCGCTGGACAGCAGCGAGCTCGCCGCCGCGGGTCGCGCCGCGCTGGCGGACGGGCCCCTCTCCCCCGCCGACCTCGGGGAGGTCCTCGCACGCCGATGGCCCGGCGTCCCGCCCGCGTCCCTGGCGCACGGGGTCCGCGGCCTGCTCCCCCTCGTCCAGGTGCCGCCACGCGGACTGTGGCGCGCGCGGGGACCAGGGACGGGCACGCGATGGACGACGGCCGAGAGCTGGCTGGGCCGGGACGTCCCCGTGCTCGACGACCCGGCCGAGCGTCAGGCTGCCCTAGCGACGCTCGTGCTGCGCTACCTCGCCGCGTTCGGCCCGGCCACCGTGGCGGACGTCCAGCGCTGGAGCGGACTGACCGGTCTCGGACGCGTCGTCGCGTCGATCCGCCCGCTCCTCGTCGCGTTCACCGGTCCTGACGGTCGCGAGCACCTCGACGTCCTGGACGGTCCGCGCCCTGCGGCCGACGAGTGCGCGCCCGTCCGGTTCCTCCCCGAGTGGGACAACCTGCTCCTCGGCCACGCCCGCAGGGAGCGCGTCATCACCGAGGAGCGCCGACGTGCGATGTTCACCGCCAACGGCATCGTCCACGCGAGCGTCCTCGTCGACGGGGCTGTCGTCGGTCGCTGGGCCGTCCGCACGGCTCCCGGCTCCGCGACCCTCGAGGTCCACCTGCTCGACGCGCGGCTGAGCACCGCGCAGCGTGCTGAGGCGGAGGCGGAGGGAGTGCGGCTGCTCGGCCTCGTGGCCGACCCTGCCTCGGAGCACCGCGTCGTCATCGCCTGATCACCTCGCTGGTGCGACCGGCGGACCGGTCAGGCGGCGACGGGCTGGACGTGACCGGCGAGGTCGGCGTCGAGGTCCCCGGTCTCCCCGTCGCGGGCCGCCCGACGGCCGAGGACGAGCACGTAGGTCCAGAACGCGGAGAGCACGCACGCGCCGATGACGATCTTCAGCCACCACGGCAGCGTGGAGCCGGTGACGAAGCCCTCGACGAGGCCGGACACGCCGAGGACCGCCGTGAGGCCGATCGCGACCGTGAACAACGACCGCCCCTCCTCTGCGACTGCTCGTGAGCGCGGCCGCGGACCGGGCTCGACGAGCGTCCAGAAGAGCTTGAGCCCCGCTGCGCACGCCACGAAGATCGCTGTGAGCTCCATGAGGCCGTGCGGCAGGATGAGCTGGAGGAACACGTCGAGCTCGCCGTACGCGGCCATCATGCCGCCGGTCGCACCGACGAGGACCGCGTTCTGCACCATGACGAGCACGGGCCACACCCCGGTGATACCGAAGGCGATGCACTGCGCGGCGATCCACGCGTTGTTGGTCCACACCACCGCGGCGAAGTCCGCGCCCGGGTCGTAGTAGGACGCGAAGGCGGAGTCGACGTACTCCTCGCGGTAGCTCGGTGTCCCGACGGCGGCGAGACCGCTGTCGGTCGTGGCTACCCAGACGCCTGCGACGACTGCGATGAGCACGCACGCGAGGGTGACGGCGTGCGTCCACCATCGCAACCGGTAGAGCGCGGCCGGGAGCGAGACGACGACGAAGCGCCGCAGGTCCCGCCATGCGGGCTCGTGCGCGCCGGCGATGATGGTGCGGGCACGGTTGAGCGTCTCGGACAGCCGGGAGACGAGCACGGGGTCGGGGGCGCTCGACCGGATCATCGACAGGTGCGTCGCGACCGCCTGGTAGAGGCGGATCATCTCGTCGGACTCCGCGCCGCTGAGCCTGCGGCGTCGGCTGAGGGCGTCGAGGCGCGCCCACTGCGCCGCGTGCACGTCGGAGAAGGCGTCGAGGTCCACGGACGATACCCTGCCATAGAACGCCACCGACCCGCTGTGGCCGCGCGAGGAGGAGACCGACGATGGACGACGGCATCGTCATCGGTGAAGGCGTCGTGCTCGACGCGCGACCGGCGTCCTTCGCCACCCGCATGCTCGGCGCCCTGCTCGACGTCATCGTCCAGGTGGGCGTCCTCCTCGGCCTGCTCTGGGTCACGACCGGGGCTCTCGAGCTCGCCGACGGAGGGTTCACACCGGCGCTGCAGATCGCGACGCTCGTCACCGTCATGGTCGTCGTGCCGACGACGGTCGAGACGCTGTCGCGCGGCCGCTCCCTCGGCAAGCTCGCGACCGGGATCCGCGTCGTGCGCGACGACGGCGGGCCGGTGCGGCTGCGGCACGCGTTCATCCGGTCGCTCGTCGGGGTCGGCGAGCTGTGGTTCTCGCTCGGCTCGGTCGCGCTCATCGCGTCGCTGACGAACACCCGCGGCAAGCGCATCGGCGACATGCTCGCGGGAACCTACGCCATCCGCATCCGCGGCGGCCGTGTCCGGGTCGCCCCCGTCTTCATGCCGCCGCAACTGGCCGGCTGGGCCGCGAGCTCCGACATGCGACGGCTCCCGGACGGTCTCGCGCTCGCGTGCCGGCAGTTCCTCGCCCGGACGCAGAAGCTGCACCCGGCCTCGCGAGCCCGCGTCGGTGGCGAGCTCGCCGCGCAGGTCGAGCGCTACGTCGCACCGTCACCGCCCACGGGGACCCACCCCGAGGCCTTTCTCATGGCCGTGCTGCACGAGCGCCGCGACCGCGAGTGGCGCCTCGCCCGTCGCGCCCAGGCGCTCGCCGCAGAGCAGGCCGAGACGGTCCAGCGACTCCCCTACTCCATCCCCGACCCGACCACCTGAGAAGGACACCACCGTGCGCATCGGCATCGTCATCCTGCCCCAGCCCCGATGGGCACAGGCCTCTGCCCTGTGGCGCCGGGCGGAGGAGTACGGGTTCGACCACGCCTGGACCTACGACCATCTCGCGTGGCGAACGCTCGCCGACGAGCCGTGGTTCGCGACCGTGCCCACGCTCGCTGGTGCCGCGCTCGTGACGAGCACGATCGGTCTGGGGACCTGGGTCGCGTCGCCGAACTTCCGGCACCCCGTCCCGTTCGCGAAGGAGCTCATGACGCTGGACGACATGAGCGCGGGCCGGATGCTCCTCGGGGTCGGTGCCGGCGGCCTGGGCTTCGACGCGTCCGTCCTCGGCCAGCAACCGCTCACCCCCGGTCAGCGGGTCGAGCGGCTCGACGAGTTCGTCACGCTGCTCGACGAGCTGCTCACCCAGCCCGTGACCTCGCGGGAGGGCACGTACTTCAGCGCCGACGAGGCGCGGACGATCCCCGGCTGCGTCCAGCAGCCGCGCGTGCCGTTCCTCGTCGCAGCGAACGCGCCGCGTGCGATGTCGGTGTCGGTCCGCCGCGGGGACGGTTGGGTGACGACGGGCGCCGAAGGGCAGGAGACCCTGGAGGACTGGTGGGGTTCGGTCGCCCGGTTGTCCGCGCGCTACACCGACGCGCTCGCCGAGGCGGGCCGCCCCGCGAGCACCCCGCGATACCTCAACCTCGACTCCCAGGAGTACTCGCTGACGTCGGTCGACCGCTTCTGGGACCAGGTGGGGCGCGCCGAGGAGCTCGGCTTCACCGACGTCGTCGTCCACTGGCCCCGCGCCGACGGCATCTACGCGGGCGACGAGAAGGTGCTGGACGCCGTGGCCGGCGGCCTCACGCCTGGAGGAGCTTGAGGACCGCGAGCACGCGTCGGTGGTCCCCGGCGTCCACCGGCAGGTCGAGCTTGGAGAAGATCGACGAGACGTTCTTCTCGACCGCCCCGTAGGAGAGCACGAGCTGCTCGGCGATCGCCGTGTTCGATCGTCCTTCGGCCATGATCTCGAGCACCTCTCGCTCGCGCGGCGTGAGCCGGGCGATGCCGTCGTCGGGGTGCGGCGAGCTCATGAGCTGGGTGACGACCTCGGGGTCGAGGACCGTGTGACCGGCCGCGATCCGTTCGAGCGCGTCGATGAAGTCCGAGACGTCGGCCACGCGGTCCTTGAGCAGATACCCCACCCCCCGGGCGTCCCCCGTGAGCAGCTGGGTGGCGAACCGCGTCTCGACGTACTGGGAGAACAGCAGGACGCCTTGGGAGCGGTCGGTCGCCCGGATCTCCAGGGCAGCGCGCAAGCCTTCGTCCGTGAACGTCGGCGGCATCCTGATGTCGATGACGACGACGTCCGGGCGGCCTCCTGCCGGCAGGTCGGCGATCGCGGAGACGAGCTGGGTGCCGTCGCCGACGGCCCCGACGACCTCGTGTCCCCGACGGGTGAGGAGCGCCACGAGACCGTCACGGAGGATGGCGGAGTCTTCGGCGATGAGGATGCGCACGGGAGGCCTTTCAGGACATGTGGAGCGGAAGGCTGACGGTGACGACCGTCGGGCCGCCCGGCGGGCTGGAGAGGGTGAACGTACCGTCGACGGAACGCACGCGCTCCGACAGACCGGCCAGGCCGCTGTGGTGGCCCTCGGCGTCCGGCACGAGCACGACGGCTCCGCCCACACCGTCGTCGCGCACCCTCAGGCGCAGCGCACCGTCGATCTCCTCGACGAGGACGTGCATGCCGCTCGCTCGCGCGTACTTGATCGCGTTGGTGAGGAGCTCGCTGACGCAGAAGTAGGTGATCGTCTCGATGACCTTCGCCGGGCGGCGGCGCGGGTCGACTGGGAGGTCCACCTCGACCACCGTGGGCAGCGGGCTGCGCGCAGCGAGCGTCTCGAGGGCCACGGCGAGCCCGTTCTCGAGGGCCGGCGGGTGGATGCCCCGGGCGATCTCGCGGAGCTCGACGAGCGCGTCCTTCGCCGTCGCGTGCGCCGACTCGATGAGGCCCTGGACCTCCGACGGGTGGTCCCCGTCGCGCAGGTAGTCCCGTGCCTCGCCGAGCTGCATGGCCACCGCGACGAGCCGTGCCTGGGTCCCGTCGTGCAGGTCTCGCTCGATGCGACGCAGCGTCGCGTCCGCGTCCTCGACCGCGTGACCGCGGGCGTGCTCGAGCGCGATGACGCGGGCGCTCGCCTTCGTCAGCCCGAGGAGGCTCTGCGCGAGGAGACGGTGGACGTGCGCGAGCCCCTGGTTGACCGCGGCCCACACGAAGAGGAAGAGCAGACCGACGACCGCGAGCGCCGCGAACCGTGGTGGCGTGTCGACGAAGAAGTCCGTGCCGAGCTGCATGCCGCGGTGCATCCGGCCGTCGGACCCGGCCTGCGCGGGGAGGTAGCGGGCCCAGAACCAGTGGGTCATGGCACCGAGGGACGTGGCGAGGAAGGTCCAGCTGACGACGAAGGACGCGACGGTCAGCGGGAGCTCGAGGGTCATGTGGGCGAGCGCCCGCCAGCCCGGTCCGTCCGAGAGCATCGCGCGCACGCCCGGCCAGAAGCCCTGCTGTCGTCGGAAGGGTCGCGGTGTGGCGATCCGGGCGCGCAGCGTCCCGCGCGCGAGACCGCGCGAGACGCCGCCCGGTCCGCGGGCTCCGATGACCATGACCCCGAGGACGAACATCCAGCCGACGATCGTGAAGAGCAGCGCTGCCGAGAGCGAGATGGCGACGACGACGTACGCGAACATGAACGGAGACAGGACGAGGACGATCGTGAGGTACCCGAGCTCGCGCCAGGTGCGCGCCGCGAACGGTGCTCGCCAGAACCCGACGTGCTCGAGGGGTGGGACTTCCTCGACGGACCACTCCCGGAGGATCTCTTCGGCGCGCCGCACGGTCATCTGGCCCTGCGTCGGCGGTTCGGTCGGCTGCTGGCGCTCGATGGGACGGAGCGGTGCGTGCTGGTCGCCCGGCGCAGGGTGTGCGGTGCCAGGTGTCGGCTTCATGGTGCTCATCCTCGTACCGTCGGTCCCGTGTGCACGGTGGTGGGGGGGGGGGGGGGGGGGGGGGGGGGGGGGGGGGCG
>NZ_JBDYKL010000047.1:0-24806 GCF_040012415.1 Sanguibacter sp. 25GB23B1 | reverse complement strand
ACCCACCACCTTCACCCTCAACGGCACCACCTGCAGCTAGCACCACCTGCACCACCCCAGCACAGCACCACCGGTGCCCGTGGCCCCTCGACACTCGAGCGGGTCACGGGCACCGCCCTTTCCCTCGGCGGTCCTCGGCCTGAGCGGCGGGACGACGTGACGCTGTGACGCTCGCGAGCGACGCCCGCACCTCCCGAGACCTGTGGGTGGGCATTCCTAAACGTTTCGGGCGTTGGACTCGTCGAAGCGCTTCGCTACCGTCAGGTGACCTCCCGGACCGTGCACCGTCGCACGGTCCGCCCGGAGGTACACCGTCTGACACGAGGGAGTGACACGGATGCGCGTCCTATCTGCTGTCGTACCGATCGCCACGTTCAGCCTGCTCGCCTGCGGGGTGGGAGTGGCTTCCGCCACCCAGCCCGGCTCGGCCACGACAGGGTCCACGACCACCACGACCGGAACCGCCGCCGCGAGCACGGCGTACGACTGGGGGAACGTCGAGATCGTCGGAGGCGGGTTCGTCCCCGCCATCATCTTCAACCAGAGCGAGCCCGGTCTCGTCTACGCCCGCACCGACATCGGCGGCGCCTACCGCCTCGACCCGACGACGCAGCGCTGGGTCCCGCTCCTCGACCACGTCGGGTGGACCGACTGGAGCTACAGCGGGGTGCTC
Source organism: Sanguibacter sp. 25GB23B1 (assembly GCF_040012415.1). Lineage (NCBI taxonomy): Bacteria > Bacillati > Actinomycetota > Actinomycetes > Micrococcales > Sanguibacteraceae > Sanguibacter > Sanguibacter sp. 25GB23B1. The sequence goes on along the minus strand of NZ_JBDYKL010000047.1, from coordinate 24,133 downwards.
AGCCTGGCCACGGACCCCGTGGACCCGGACCGGGTGTACGTCGCCGCCGGCACGTACACGAACAGCTGGGACCCGAACAACGGCGCGATCCTGCGGTCCGACGACCGCGGGGCAACCTGGGAACGGACCGTCCTGCCGTTCAAGGTCGGTGGGAACATGCCCGGACGCGGCATGGGTGAACGCCTCCAGATCGACCCGAACGACAACGCGGTCCTCTACTACGGCGCGGAGAGCGGCAACGGGCTCTGGCGGAGCACCGACCACGGGGGGACCTGGGCGCAGGTGACGACCTTCCCCAACGCCGGGAACTACGTCCAGGACCCGAGCTACGACTACACCGCCGACAACCAGGGCGTCACATGGGTGACGTTCGACCCCACGACGGGGGCGACCGGTCAGACCACCCAGACGATCTACGTCGGCGTCGCAGACCAGGACAACCCCGTCTACCGCTCGACCGACGGCGGCGCGACGTGGGAGAGCGTGCCCGGTCAGCCCACCGGCTACCTCGCGCACAAAGGTGTCATCGACCACGAGGGCCAACAGCTCTACATCGCGACCTCCGACACCGGCGGGCCGTACGACGGCGCGAAGGGAGACGTCTGGCGGCTCGACCTCACCACGGACGCCTGGACGCAGGTCAGCCCGGTCCCGTCGTCGAGCACCGACGCCGGCTGGGGCTACTCCGGGCTGACGATCGACCGCGCGGACCCGGACACGATCATGGTGACCACCCAGGTCGCGTGGTGGCCGGACATCAACATCTTCCGCAGCACGGACCGCGGGGAGACGTGGACCCAGATCTGGGAGTTCGCGGCCTACCCCGAGCGGACCCAGCGCTACACCCAGGACATCAGCGGCGCGCCGTGGCTGACCTTCGGGAACGAGCCCGCACCGCCGGAGACGAGCCCGAAGCTCGGCTGGATGGCCGAGTCGTTCGAGATCGACCCCTTCGACTCCGACCGCTTCTACTACGGCACCGGAGCCACCGTCTACGGCGGCACGAACCTCACCGACTGGGACGACGGCGGCACGGTCGACATCTCCGTCAAGGCGCAGGGCATCGAGGAGACCGCGGTCCTCGACCTGATCGCTCCCCCGGGTGCGGTCGAGCTCGTCTCGGGGCTCGGCGACATCGGCGGGTTCGTCCACCCGGACATCACCGAGGTGCCGGACGCCATGTACACCCAGCCGTACCACGGCACGGTGACGAGCCTCGACTACGCCGGGCTCGCCCCCTCGACGATCGTCCGCGTCGGACAGGCCGTCGACGGGACCGTCGAGTCGCACATCGGCATCTCGACGACCGGTGGCTCGAGCTGGTGGGCGGGCCAGCAGCCTGCCGGCGTCACGGCGGCGGGCACCGTGGCCGTCGGCGCCGACGGCGGAGCGATCGTGTGGAGCCCCGAGGGCACGGGCGTCCACGTCTCCACGACCCTCGGGTCGACGTGGACACCCTCCACCGGCATCCCCGCCGGCGCCCGGGTCGAGGCGGACCGTGTCTCGCCGACGACGTTCTACGGCTACAGCGCCGGCACGTTCTACGTGAGCACCGACGGCGGGGCGACGTTCACCGCCTCCGCAGCGGCCGGGCTCCCGGCGACCGGCAACGTCCGCTTCGCCGCGGTCCCCGGCGAGCAGGGCGACGTGTGGCTCGCGGGAGGCACCACCACCGGTGCCTACGGCATGTGGCGCTCCACCGACTCCGGCGCGACCTTCACGAGGGTCGACGGTGTCGAGGAGGGCGACTCGATCGGCTTCGGCAAGGCCGCGCCCGGCGCCTCCTACCCGGCCGTCTACACCTCGTCGAAGATCGACGGAGTCCGCGGCATCTTCCGCTCCGACGACGCGGGCACCACGTGGGTCCGCATCAACGACGACCAGCACCAGTGGGCCTGGACCGGCTCGACGATCACCGGCGACCCTGACGTCTACGGTCGCGTCTACGTCGGCACGAACGGCCGCGGCATCGTCGTGGGCGACCCTGACGTCGACGGAACCGACCCGACGGACCCGCCGACGGATCCCACCGACCCGACCGACCCACCGACCGACCCGACCCCGGACACCGCTCCCCCGAGCGCACCCGCGGGGCTGACCGCCGGGACGCCGACCGCGACCTCCGTCCCCCTCGCCTGGACGGCCTCGACCGACGACGTCGCCGTGACCGGCTACGACGTCTACCAGGGTGCCGTGAAGATCGGGTCGTCGCCGACGACGAGCTACACCGTCACCGGACTCACGGCCGACACCGAGTACTCCTTCACGGTGCGGGCGAAGGACCGCGCCGGAAACGTCTCGACCCCGTCTGCTGCGCTGACCACGCGGACCGCGACAGCCCCGACCACACCCGTCGGCAGCTGCACCGTGGCGTACTCGACGAACGCCTGGAGCACCGGCTTCACAGGATCGCTGACGATGACCAACACGTCAGCGGCGCCGCTCACGAGCTGGAACCTCGCCTTCGCGTTCCCGGCGGGCCAGACCGTCACCCAGGGATGGTCGGCCATCTTCACCCAGACAGGCTCGACGGTCTCGGTCGCCAACCAGTCGTGGAACGGTGCCGTCCCCGCTGGAGGGAGCGTCCAGGTCGGCTTCAACGGGACGCACACGGGGACCAACCCGGCCCCGACGGCATTCACGCTCAACGGCGCGGGCTGCACCACCGGCTGACGGACGTGCGACGAACGGGCTGCCACCTGTCGAGACGGTGGCAGCCCGTTCGTCGCTCTCGTGAGCGCCTCCCGACCGGGAGGCGGAGAGCGAGGGCATCATGCACGGACTGTCGGCACGCATCCGAGCCGCACGCGCGGCGAACCACCCGACACCGGAACGGCGGCTCGAGCTGGAGCGGGAGCTCTGGCTCCACCTCGAGAAGGAGGGAGCGACGACCTCCCACAGAATCCCGACCGTCGTCCTCGTCAGGATCCTGTGACGACGACAGACTCGTCGACGACCTGTCGAAAGGGCTGTCGCCCGTTCGTCGTCCTCACGTAACGTCACCAGCAACCGCAGGCACACTGGAGGAGCTCATGGAGTACATCCTGTTCATCGCCACGGACCCCGACGCGGAACCGTACGTCGAGGCCGAGGACAACATCGCGGAGTGGGTCGCCAACCTCGACGGCCTCGGTCGACGCCTGCAGGGCGACCGGCTCCGCCCGGTCGAAGAAGCCCGGACCGTCCGGGTGCGCGCGGGCGAGCGCATCGTCACCGACGGACCCTTCACCGAGTCGAAGGAGTGGATCGCCGGCTACGACCTCATCGAGGCAACGGATCTCGACGAGGCGATCGCCATCGCGGCGGCGCACCCGATGGCGCGCTTCGGCCGCATCGAGGTGCGTGCGACGTGGCCGTTCGACCTCGCCGAGGATCGACCGTGAAGGTCATGATGTCCGTCGTCGTGACGACCGACGGGGAGCCGTACGTCGCGGCCGAGGACACGGCACCGGAGTGGGACGCCGACCTCGAACGGCACGGCGTCCTGCTGCACCGGCGGAGGCTACAGCCGGTCGAGGACGCGACGACCGTGCGGGAGCGCGGCGGCAGGCTGGTCCTCACGGACGGGCCCTTCACCGAGAGCAAGGAGTGGATCGCGGGCTTCGCCATCCTCGAGGTCGCCGACCTCGACGAGGCGGTCGCCATCGCGGCGACCCACCCGATGGCACGGTTCGGGGCGCTCGAGGTCCGCGCACTGTGGGGCAGCGACGAGTGACCGACGCGGCCGCGGCCGTCGCCCGTGCGCACCGGGAGGAGTGGGGACGCATCGTCGCCACGCTCATCCGCGTCACGGGCAACTGGTCGCTCGCCGAGGACTGCGCGCAGGACGCCATGGCGAAGGCCCTCGAGCGCTGGCCGCGCGACGGCGTCCCGAGCAACCCGGGCGCATGGCTCACGACGGTCGCGAGGAACCGCGCGGTGGACCGGCTGCGGCGGGCGGCGTCCGAGGCCGGCAAGCTCCGGGAGGTCGGCATCATGAACGAGCGCGGCATGCTCGACGAGCTCGGCGCCTGGGACCCTGGCGCCCCCGACGACCCGGAGATCCAGGACGACCGGCTCCGCCTCGTGTTCACCTGCTGCCACCCGGCCCTCTCCCTCGAGGCACGGGTGGCACTCACGCTGCGCACCGTCGCGGGACTCACCACCGAGGAGATCGCGCGAGCCTTCCTCGTGCCGACGCCGACCCTCGCGCAGCGGCTCGTCCGCGCGCAGGCGAAGATCCGCCGCGCGGGAATCCCCTACCGGGTCCCGCCGGCTCACCTGCTCGGCGAGCGGCTCGACGGCGTGCTCGCCGTCGTGTACCTGCTGTTCAACGAGGGATACGCGGCATCGGCGGGCGACTCCCTCGTGCGCGTCGACCTCGCCGAGGAGGCGATCCGCGTCGCGCGGATGCTCGTGGACCTCATGCCGGACGAGCCAGAGGCGGTCGCGCTGCTCGCGCTCCTGCTGCTGCAGCACTCGCGCCACGCGGCGAGGGTCGACGACGCCGGCGGGCTCCTCTCCCTCGAGGAGCAGGACCGGTCGCGCTGGGACGCGTCCGCCATCGCGGAGGCCACGACCCTGCTCGGCCGCTCTCGTCCCTCGACCGGCACCTATCGGCTGCAGGCAGAGATCGCCGCCTGCCACGCCACCGCACCGGACGCCGCGAGCACCGACTTCGACCGCATCGTGCACCTGTACGACGAGCTGCTGCTCACCACCCCGTCGCCCGTCGTCGCACTCAATCGCGCCATCGCGATCGGGCTCGCTCGCGGACCCGACGCCGGTCCCGCGGCGGGTCTCGAGCTGCTCTCCACGCTCGACCTCCCCGGCTACCACCTGCTCCCGGCAGCCCAGGCGGACCTGCACCGTCGGCTCGGCGACTGGGACGCCGCGGCGGCGCGCTATGCGGACGCGGTCGACCTCGCACGCACCGCACCGGAGCGCACGTATCTCGAGCGGAGACTCGCCGAGGTCGTCCGTCGAGGTCAGGGGTACCGTGACCTGACCGGGGCAGCCTCGCCCCGGCTCGCCGGGCGCGCACCCTGCCCCGGTGATAGCGTCACGCCCCGTGACCGATCACCTCAGCTCCCCCGTGTTCGTCGAGCACGCCGGCGGAGCTGTCGTGTCCCGTCGCATCCTCGACGGGACCAGCGGCATCAAGTGGCTCCTGCGCGAGGAGCCTGCCCATCCGGCCGACAGCGGGTGGCGGTTCCTGTCCGCGATCGACGACGACGCGTATGCGGACGACCCGGCGAACATGGTGACGCTCGACTTCACGACCGTCGCTGCGATCGAGCCTGCGGTCTTCAGCATCTACCACCTCCCGGTCGGCAGCGACCTCCAGCTTGTCGTCGAGAACGGTGGCCGGCACTTCCTCGACAACATCACGGGCCAGGAGATCACCCACCTGCAGGAGACGGAGCAGCACGCTCCGAGCCAGCACGACCCGGACGAGCAGGACTCACCCGCGTAGCGGCCGGGCGCCGGGCCTCTCAGCCGAGGAGCCGGGCGTAGTGCTCCCGGACGGTCGACTCGGCCTGCTTGCCGAAGCCGCCCACCCACGGACGCTTCTCGGCGGCGCCGAGCATCGCCTCGTCGTACTCGCGCTGCGCGTCCTCGCTCGGTCGCCCCTGCATCGACCGGTCGTTCGGCAGCTCGGGAGACCCCTCGCGGCTGGGGCACCCCGCCTCCATGAAGAAGAACGGCTCTCGCGGACGTCGGCGACGAGCTGTCGCCACTGCGACTCGCGACGGTCGGTCTGGACCATCTCGCACCCGATGCACACCATCTCGCAGCCTGTCTCCTGCGCGATCCGGGCGTGGTGGAGGATGACGTCGATGGAGCTCGCGAACCAGTCGGTCCACGAGGGCTCGCAGGGCACGTCACGCCTCTGTCGTCCCCCGTCCGGGTGCCGCCACTCTACGAGACGGGCACGCCCGCAGGTCCGCTCGAGGCGTCGGTCGACGCGAGCTCACGGTGCGGGTACTGCGCGTCGCGCCCCTGGAAGGCGAGGATCGCGGGGTTGACCACGACGCCGTCGCGGATCTCGATCGCGCGAGCGATCGTCTCGTCGGCGGCCCAGGCAGCCGGCCCACCGAGGACGGTCCCGAGGAACGGGAGGAGCGCCTCGCTGATCTCCCACGTCGCCGAGTTCCACAGGTACGACGGGCTGTGGTCGACCGCGTAGTAGGAGATGGTCTCCCCGACCTCAAACATTGGCTCGGCGAACGTCGTCGGCCTGGCCCAGGTGAATCCCATCCCCTCGTCGCAGGAGACGTCGATGACGATGCTCCCGGGGCGGAATGCTCCGAGGTCGTCCTCGGACAGGTACGTCAGTGGCGCGTTCGGGTCCTGGAGCGTGCAGTTGACGACGATGTCGCTGCGAGCGAGGAACGACGCCAGCGGGACACGACCGTCCTCGGTGCAGACGTGGCTGAGGAACGGTGCGTCGTCGTCCTGGGCGAACTGGGTCATCTGCACGGAGTGGATCGGGGACCCCACTGCTGCGACGTCCCGGTGCGTGAGCACCTGGAGGTCGTGGACCCCGAGCGCCTTGAGCGCTGTGACGGCACCGCGGGCGGTCGCCCCGAAGCCGATGACGACGGCGGTGAGGCGGCGGCCGTAGTCGCCGGTGGACCCGCGCAGCCGGAGGGCGTGGAGCACCGAGCAGTACCCGGCGAGCTCGTTGTTCTGGTGGAACACGTGCAGGCTGAAGCGGCCGTCGCTCGCCCAGTGGTTCATCGCCTCGAAGGCGACGAGGGTGAGCCGCTTGTCGATCGCGAGCTGGGTCATCTCGCGGTCCTGGACGCAGTGCGGCCAGCCCCAGAGCGTCTGGCCGTCTCGCAGGAGGGCGAGGTCGTGAGCCTGCGGCTTCGGCAGGAGCACGACGTCTGCGCCGGCGATCACCTCGGCGCGACCCGCGACCCGGCCGACGAGCGGTGCGAGCTGGTCGTCGCTCACGCCGAACTGCTCCCCGTACCCGCTCTCGAGGGTGATCCGGCGTGCGAGCGCCGGATCGATCCGGTCGAGGTGCGCGGGGTGGATGGGGAGGCGACGCTCGTCGGGCTTGCTCGACGCGCCGAGGATCCCGAGCATCAGACCTGTTCCGCCGCTCACAGGGCTACTCCGGTCGCGGAGATCGTGATGCAGTGGTCAAGACGGCGGTGGTGCGAGGACCGGACGGTCATCTCTACTCCCTCAGGCGATGCCGAAAAGGCATCATTCCTTCAAGAATACGTCATGATTTCACCCGCGAGACGTCAGTCGCGATCTCCGCGGAGGAACGCGACGATGCGGATGAGGCCGACCCCCACGATGAAGAAGATCGTGCCGAGCGCGAGCTGGGCGACGATGTCTGCGCCGGTCATCGCACGCGCCGCTGGGCGAGATCGTCGACGATCGGTCGACGGACGATGACGCCGGCCATGTGAGCTCCGAGCCTTCTGCTGCACCGCCGAAGGCGCAGGTGGCGCAGAGGTGCGCCACCTTCCGTATCGGCACGCACGAGCGGGACCTGAGGATTCACCTACCCTCGGTCGGTGAGGCGTCGTCACGCCACGCGAAACCTCTCCACCAGCCGGTCCATCACTCCATCGAGACGGGCGTCCACCGCCCGTCGGGCCGGGTCTGCGTCGTGCCACTCGACGATCTCTCGGGCACCCTGCTCGAACGGGATCGTCGCACGGAACTCGGGGACGATGCTCCGGAGCTTGGAGTTGTCGAACACCATGGAGTGCGCCTTGTCGCCGAGCAAGCCTGCTCCCCACTCGGGGTCGGCCGCGGCGATCACGTCGGAGGGCACGTGCACGATCCGCGCGTCCACACCTGCCGCCCCCGCGAGCGCGAGCGTGATCTGGTTCCACGTCGGGGCGTCGTCGGACGTGATGTGGAACGTGTCGCCGACCGCACGCGGGTGACCGAGCAGCGGGACGAAGCCCCGGGCGAAGTCGTCGTGGTGCGTGAGCGTCCACAGCGAGGTGCCGTCGCCGTGCACCACGACCTCCTTGCCCTGGCGCATGCGCTCGATCGCGGTCCAGCCACCGTCGAGCGGGACGAGCGTCCTGTCGTACGTGTGGGACGGACGGACGACCGTCACCGGGAACCCGCTCTCGCGGTAGGCGGCGACGAGCAGGTCCTCGCACGCGATCTTGTCCCGCGAGTACTGCCAGAACGGGTTCCGCAGGGGCGTGGACTCGACGACGGGGATGCGCGCGGGTGGCGTCTGGTAGGCCGAGGCCGAGCTGATGAAGACGTACTGGCCCGTGCGGCCGGTGAACAGGTCGATGTCGGCACGGACGTGCTCGGGGGTGAACGCCACCCAGTCGACGACCGCGTCGAAGTCGTGGTCGCCGAGCGCGGCGCGCACCGACGCCGCGTCCCGGACATCCCCCCGATGCTGCGTCACCTCGGGCGGCAGCGGCCGGTCGCGGCTCTCCCCCCGGTTGAGCACGTGGAGGTCGATGCCGCGCTCCACCGCGAGCCGAGAGCTCGCCGAGCTGATGACGCCGCTACCACCGATGAACAGAACCTTGAGTGCAGTCATCGCTCCAGCGTAGCCACGGTGCTAGCGGAAGACCCCTTGAGCGACGAGCATTCCGAGCGAGGCTGCCGCGACGGCGAGGACCGCCGTGCCGACGGCGTTGAGCAGGGCCCGGCAGTGGTCACCGGTCTGCACCAGACGGACGGTGTCCACCATCGCGGTGGAGAAGGTCGTGTACCCGCCACAGAACCCGGTGGTGCCGACGAGCAGGGCGGTGTGCCCGAGGTCGCCGAACATCGAGGCGCCGACCAGCAGCCCGATGAGCAGCGAGCCGGTGATGTTGACGGTGACGGTCGCGACCGGGAACGCACCCCTCGCCCGGCTCCGGATCGTGCCGTCGACGACGAAGCGCGCCGCCGCGCCCAGCCCGCCCATGAGTGCGACGAGGACGAGCGTCACGGCGCGACGCTCCGGCGGTGACGAGCAGCGGCGAGGACCACGCCTGCGAGACACGCGAGGAAGCCGAGGACGAGACTCACGGACACGTAGCCGACAGCCGTGCCGACCGCTCCGTCGACGAGGAGCCGCTCGGTCTCGATCGCCAAGGACGAGAAGGTCGTGAACCCTCCGAGGAACCCCGTGCCTGCACCGAGCCGCACCCTCCGCACGCCCGGGGTCTCGTCACCGCGGCGCACGAGGGTCTCGAGGAGCGCACCGAGGACGAACGCCCCGACGACGTTCTCGACCAGCGTCGCGACCGGCCAGCCCGCCTGGGGGTGGACGGCTGTCGTGAGCAGGTAGCGCGCAGCGGTCCCGAGAGTCCCACCGGCGGCGACGATCAGGACGAGGACAGGATCGAGATGGACCGGGCGCGCCATGCCGACCACCTCCGTCTCATCACCACCACCGAGAAGAACCGGGACCAGCGTAGACGCGAATGCGCGACCGGCCGTGACGGCCCGCACGCTCCGCTCAAGCGCGAGCCGTCGCACGCCGATGGACCGTGCATGCAGATCTCGTTCCGCGACCGGTCCAGGGCGACGTGAAGAACGACGGACCGCTTCCGTCCGCGGTCGCCGAACGCTACCGACACGGGTACGCGGTCGTCGATGTCGAGACGTCCGGCCTGAGCCCGGCGCGTGACCGCGTGCTGCAGGTCTCCGTCATGCAGCTCAGCCCTGGAGGGGACCTCGAGGGCGCCTGGTCCCAGACGCTGGACCCGGGCTGCGACCCGGGGCCGGTCCACATCCATGGGCTCACCCGAGAGCGACTGGCGGGTTCTCCCCGATATGAGGACATCGCTGCGCAGGTCAGCGACCTGGTCCGCGGACGGGTCTTCGTCGCTCACAACGCCTCGTTCGACTGGCGGTTCCTCGAGGCCGAGTCCCACCGCGCACACCAGCCGCTGACCGCGACCGGCCGTCTGTGCACGATGTCGCTGTCCCGGCGCCTCGACATCGGCTCCGCCGGGCTCTCCCTCGCGTCCGTCGCCGCGTACTGGGGAGTCCAGCAGAACCGCGCACACGACGCGGTCGACGACACCCGTGTGACGACCGAGATCCTGCGTCACTCGCTCGTCGCCGCCGCTCGACTCGACCTCACGCTCCCGGTCGTGACGGCTTCGTCGCCGTCACGCGGTCGCCGGAACCGCCCCCCAGAAGCGACGCGGCGCCAAGCGTGCCCATGGGTGAATCCTGGGAGACGCGCCGAGGGAGCTCCTCTCGTCCAGGGAATGACGGTGGTCTTCACGGGTCCGACGAGGCAGTCGCGCGACGACCTGGCACGGTCTGCAACGACGCGCGGCTTGGACGTGATGGGCTCCGTGAGCGGCCGGACGAGCGTGCTCGTCACCAACGATCGTCGGTCCGGTTCGACCAAGGCCGACGCTGCGCGTGCCAACGGGACGTCGATCCTGTCCGAGGATGAGTTCACGGCCCTCCTCGGGCGGGTCTCGCCGGGGACGCCGAGGTCCACGACGCCTCCGACCAGACCGCGCGCTGCCGCGCCACGCACCGCCGTCCCAGCGCCCACCGATGATCCGTTGCACGGCCGACGCGTCCTGATCCTGGGGGGACCGCACGAGAGGGCTGTCGACCTCCGGGCGAGGATCATCGACCTCGGTGGGCAGGTCGCGGTGAACCTCTCTGCCAGCGTGACGGACGTCGTCGAGCTCGCTGATGCCCGGCTGGATCGTCGGTGGTCTCGAGTCACCGCGCTCGGCCTCGGGCAGCTCGATCCGCACGACCTTGCCCGGAGCACCTCCGTCCCGGGGAGCGCTCCGCCGACCGCGGGCACGGCCTCCGCGAGCATCCCGACGTCCTCGGTCACCCTCGCGCGTGGAGCCGTGGTCGACCTCCCGGACCATGATCGGTGGCAGCTGAGCGTCCGATGGGACGAGAGGCTCGGCGACCGGTGCGCCGTCGACGTCGTGGCGTTCGTCGTCGACGAGACCGAGCAGGTGGGCGACGACAGCGACTTCTGCTTCTTCAACAGCCCAGCCCACCCGTCGGGTGCGCTCGACCTGGTCCTCGAGACACGGGACGAGGCTCTCGTCGAGATTCGACCGGGCCTGCTTCCCCACGGCCAGCACCGGGTGATCGTTGCAGCGTCGATCGACGGCGCAGGCACGTTCGGTGATCTCGGGCCGATCGAGCTCGTCCTGCGCGACCCCGACGGTGCTCCCCTCGTCCGCTCGGTGATCGATGCCGCGAGCATCGAGTCGACCTTGGTCCTCGCCGCGATCTATGACCGGGGCGGAACCTGGCGCATCCGGGCGGTCGGTCAGGGCTTCGAGACCGATCTCGCAGCGCTGGCGGCTCGCCACGGAGTCGACGTGTCGCAGGACTGACTTCTCTCGGGCGACGCCCCCCGATCGCCCCTCTCCCCCCTTGCCGGGCACCTCTGACCCCGGTAACGTACAACCACATGGTTGTGCATCGGGTGGACGAGACATCGGTGGACCGGATCTTCTCGGCCCTCGCAGACGCTACGCGCCGTGACATCGTCACACGCGTGCTCCGCGAGAAGTCGTCGGTGTCCGCTCTCGCCGACCGCTACGACATGACGTTCGCCGCAGTCCAGAAGCACGTCGCGGTGCTCGAACGAGCCGAGCTCGTGAGCAAGGAACGGCGTGGTCGTGAACAGCTCGTCACCGGGGACGTGCAGACCATCCGGGCCGCCGCGAGGCTGCTCGGGGAGTACGAGGCGATCTGGCGAGGCCGGATCAGTCTCATCGACGAGATCCTCGCAGAACCCACGGAAGGAGACGTGCCATGACTGTCGTCAGCACCACGAAGGATCCGGAAGCCCTGAGGTTCACCATCGTCGCGGACTTCGCGGCGCCACCCGCCCGCGTCTGGCAGGTCTGGGCCGACGCCCGCCAGCTCGAGCGCTGGTGGGGCCCGCCGACCTGGCCCGCGACGTTCACCCGCCACGAGATGGTCCTCGGTGGCATCTCCGAGTACTACATGACCGGCCCTGAGGGAGAGAAGGCCCACGGGTGGTGGGAGACGGTCGCCGTCCAGCCCCCGCGCACCTTCGAGTTCGACGACGGCTTCGCCGACGAGAACGGTGACCGCGACGCGACCATGCCGGTCGTCCGCGCCCAGGTCGAGCTCGAGGACACCACCGACGGGACCCGGATGTCGATCACGTCGCGGTTCGCCAGCACGGAGCACATGGAACAGCTCACGAACATGGGCATGGTCGAGGGCATGACCGAGGCCATGGGCCAGATCGACGCGATCCTCGCCGAGACCTGAGGGCTCGGCCGCACGCCGAGACCCACGGGGTGCCGCCGCGCTCAGCGCAGCGGCACCGCCAGCTGGTCGCTCAGCGCGCGCTCGGAGCTCGAGCCCGCAGGGACGACGAGGTCGATGACGGAGCCCCCCACCGGCACGGAGAACACACGCGTGCCGACGAACGTCTCGTCGTCGCGGACCGACGCTCCCCCGCACCGCTCGAGGAGCAGGACCGTCCGACCGATCGAGTGCTCGGGCCGCCGGGACCGGGTGACCCACCGCCGACGGCGCAGGACGTGCAGCTCTCCGTCGCTCGCGCAGACGATGCCGGCCTGGAGCGTCGACGGCAGGACGAGGTCGACGATGCGTCCGACCATCTCCCGGCTGCGGGGAGTGACCGTCCGCCGCGCATGGAAGCCGAGCACGCGGACATCCGGTTCCGCTCGGACGAGGGCGTGCTGGGCGGTGACGAGACCGACGTCGCGCTCGCCGAGGTCGAGCAGACCGAGGGAGATCCCGTGCCCGGACGCGGCACCGTCGGGCTTCGTGGTGTGGTTCGTGCGGTCCGCGCCCAGCGCGAGCCGCCGGAGCGTCGCGACGAGCCCGTCGACGATCCCTTCGGACGAGGCGTTGTACCTGAGCGCGAGAGCCGGGCGCGCCGCACCGGCGGCGTCGACCGCCACCTCCGCCGCACCGGTCGCGAAGAGCGTCAGCCACCCGTCGAGGAGGTCGGCTCCGTAGTCGATCGCCGCGATCTGGGAGTGCTCGACCGTCAGGACGTCGTAGCCGCCGGGAGACCGGCTGAGCAGCTCGACCCGGTCCGGCTCGACGACGATCAGATGGTCGTAGAGATCCATGTCCGGTGTCGCGTCGCGCCGCGTGATGTTCCGAGGCACCTTGAGCACTGTGACAGCGCGCTCGAGGTCGAGCGGATGATCGCGGTAGAGCGGTGGCACGAGGTCGAGCGAACCGACCGGGACGATCCACGGTCCGAAGGCGTCATACTCGGCAGATCTCATATTGTGGATGCTACGCCCGTGCGCCTTCCGCGGCACCCTGCCGGACGGAGACGCTCAGGCGAGGGAGAGGAAGAGCTTCTCGAGCTTCTGCACGTCGAGGGTCTCCGTGTCGCCGTCGGACTCGACGAGGCACTGCCGCATCCCCGAGGCGATGATCGCGAAGCCCGCCTTGTCGAGCGCTCGCGAGACGGCGGAGAGCTGCATGACGACCTCCTCGCAGTCGCGCCCCTCGTCGAGCATGCGCACCACGCCGGCCAGCTGGCCCTGCGCGCGCTTGAGCCGGTTGATGACCTTGGTCATCTCTGTGCGATCGAGCTCCATCGTCCTGCCTCTCGTCTGGCCGTCGAGCACTGCGTGGCCACAGAGCAACGATACCCCCGGAGGTACTGGGCTTCTTGACTGGGACTTTCGCCCTGGGACTGCGCTCCTCGTGGGTGCTGTGATCGTTGTATCGATTCATTCCGACGCAAGGAGGCGTCCTCATGGCGCAGCGCATGATCTGGAACCAGACCGCCTACTTCGGCGCAGGCTCGATCGAGGTCATCCCTGGGGAGCTGGCTCGACGCGGCTTCACGAAGGCGCTCGTCGTCTCCGACGCGGTGCTCGTCGAGGCCGGGGTGACAGGTCGCGTGACGGACCTGCTCGACACGGCGGGCTTCCCGTACGAGATCTACAGCGACGTCGTCCCGAACCCGCCGATCGAGAACGTCCAGGCCGGGGTCGTGGCGTTCCGGGCCTCAGGTGCCGACGTGCTCGTCGCCGTCGGCGGCGGGTCACCGCAGGACACCTGCAAGGCGATCGGCATCGTCGTCGCCAACCCCGAGTTCTCCGACGTCCGGTCGCTCGAGGGCGTCGCGGCGACGAAGAACCCGTCGGTCCCGATCATCGCGGTGCCCACCACGGCGGGCACCGCCTCGGAGACGACCATCAACTACGTCATCACCGACACCGAGCGGCAGCGCAAGTTCGTCTGCGTCGACCCGCACGACATCCCCGTCATGGCGGTCGTGGACTCCGAGATGATGGCCTCCGCGCCGCGAGCGCTCAAGGTCGCCACAGGGCTCGACGCCCTGACCCACGCGATCGAGGGTTACACCACGGCCGGCGCGTGGGAGCTCTCCGACCTCTTCCACCTCAAGGCGATCCAGACCATCGCCGGCTCGCTCCGCGAGTCCGCCGACGGCGACCCCGCTGCCGCCGACCGGATGGCCCTCGCCCAGTACGTGGCCGGCATGGGCTACTCGAACGTGGGCCTCGGCCTGGTGCATGCCATGGCACACCCGCTCGGCGCGTTCTACTCCGCTCCGCACGGCGTGGCCAACGGCATCCTCCTGGCAACCGTCATGGCATTTAACGCCGAGCACACCGGGGAGAAGTACCGCGACATCGCGGCCGCGTTCGGTGTCCCCGACGCGGCGACCGCCCCGCTCCCTGACGCCCGGGCCGCCGCGGTCGACGCCGTCACCGCCCTCACCCGAGACCTCGGCAACCCGACGACGCTCGACGCGATCGGCGCCCGCGAGGAGGACGTCCCGGCACTCGCGAAGGCGGCGTTCGACGACGTCTGTGCCGGCGGCAACCCGCGCCCGGCGACAGTCGCCGAGATCGAGGCGCTCTACCGGTCTCTCCTCTGAACGGCGGCCCGTCGGAGGAGCGCAACGACGAAGGCCCCGGGGCGACCCCCCGGGGCCTTCGTCGTCGAGAGTCCTAGACGAAGAGCGTCCCGTTCGACTCCGACGCGTCACCGAGGAAGGTCGCCACGCCGCCCAGCTCGACGCCGTCGATGAGGTCCTCTGCGGCGATGCCGAGGAGCTCCATCGTCATGGTGCAGCCCACGAGCCGGACACCACCGGCCTGTGCGGACGCGATGAGCTCGGGCAGGCTCGGCACGTGGTTGTCCCGCATGATCTTCTTCATCATCGCGGTACCGCCCCCGAAGAGGTGCATCGTCGAGAGCTTCATCGACCCGGGTCCGGACGGCATGAGCGCGCCGAGCATCCGCGCGACGGGCGCTCGGCGCACCTTGGGCGGGTCCTGTCGACGCAGGGCGTTGAGGCCCCAGAACGTGAAGAACATCGACACCTCCTCGCCCATGGCGACGGCACCGTTCGCGATGATGAACGCGGCCAGGACCTTGTCGAGGTCTCCCGAGAAGACGACGAGCGACTTCTTGTCCTTGGTCCCCCGCGCGGGGACGGCGAAGGCCTGCGCGCCACCCTTGCGGATGCGCGCCGCGAAGCCGGGGCCCTCCGGGGTCATCGACACCACCTGGTGCCCGTTCTTCAGCGCCCAGGCGGGAGCGTCGAGACGGAACCCGGCGTCGGACACGTGGGCGAGCACCTCGTCACCCGGGGCCAGACCCGCGATCGTCTCCTGGAGCTTCATGATGGGCCCCGGGCACGCGAGACCTGCACAATCGAGGTCGACGAGGACACCGCTGCCGTGCGCCGCCTTCTCGTGCACGCTCTCGGCGTAGGAGATCACCGGCTCGACCGAGTCGACCCCGCTCGGCGCGAGATCGTGGAACGCCCGGAACGTCGTCATCCCGCCGGACAGCGTCCGGACGTCGGTGAACCCCCGCTGGACGAGCGCACGGTACGCGAGATAGCTCCGGAAGCCCACGGCGCAGTACAGCCGCAGCGGCGCAGCACGGTCCCACGTCTCCTGCACCTCGCGGAGCGACTTGAGCGGTACGTTCTCGGCGCCGGGAAGGTGCCACAGGTCGAACTCGTCAGGTCCGCGCACGTCGATGATGCGCGCCCCGTCGGTCGCGTCCGGATAGTCCCCGGCGTACCAGAGCTCGAGGTCGCCTCGCACCACGTTCGACGCGATGAACCCCGCCATGTTCACGGGATCCTTCGCGGAGCCGAACGGTGGCGCGTAGGCGAGCTCGAGGCTCTCGAGGTCGAAGACGGTCATCCCGGCACGCAGGGCGGTCGCCAGCACGTCGAGCCGCTTGTCGACACCGTCGAAGCCGGCGACCTGCGCGCCGAGGATCGCGCCGTCGTCGGGCGCGAAGAGGATCTTGACGTGCATCATCGCCGTGCCCGGGTAGTACCCGGCATGACCGTGAGGGTGTGCCGAGGCGGTCTGGAACGGGATCCCGGCCGCGACGAGCTGCTTCTCCGACGCCCCCGTCGCGCCGGCGACCATCTCGAAGACCTTGACGATCGAGGTTCCCTGCGTCGACTCGTAGACGGTGTCGCGACCACAGATGTTCTCCGCGACGACCCGCCCCTGCCTGTTCGCCGGACCGGCCAGCGGGATGAGCCAGGTGTCCGGGAGCACAGTGTGCGCGACCTCGACGACGTCACCGGCGGCCCAGATGGCCGGGTCGGAGGTGCGCATGTGCTCGTCGACCGTGATCCCACCACGCGGCCCCAGCTCGAGGCCGGCCGCGGCTGCCAGCTCGGCGCTCGGGCGTACGCCCGCCGCCATGATGACGAGATCCGTGTCGATGACCGTCGAGCTGCGCAGCTCGACGCGCACCCGACCGTCCGGCCGGGACGAGAAGGCCGCCGCTGCGGTCCCGAGGTGGAGCCCGATCCCGTGGGCGCGCAGGTAGTTCTCCACCGACGTCGTCATCTCGCGGTCGAGCGGAGGGAGGATCTGGTCTGCCATCTCGACGACCTCGACCGTGAGGCCGCGCGCGTGCAGGTTCTCCGCCATCTCGAGCCCGATGTACCCGGCGCCGATGACGACCGCGTGCCGGGCCCCACCGACGCGGTCCTTCCCACCCGCGCCGTCGACGGCGCGCTTGATGACGTCCATGTCTCCGATGCGCCGCAGGACGTGGATCGCCGGCAGGTCGATGCCGGGGAGGTCGGGCCGGACCGGTGCCGAGCCGGGGGCGAGAGCAAGAGCGTCGTAGGGCTCGTCGTACTCCTCGCCGGACTCGACGACGCGCACGTGGACCGTCTTCGCCGTGCGGTCGATCGTGAGGACCTCGACACCGTTGCGGACGTCGATGTCGAGAGACTCCCGCAGGCTCTCGGGCGTCTGCAGGACCAGCCGCTCCCGCTCCTTGATCGTCTCGCCGATGTGGTACGGCAGACCGCAGTTGGCGAACGACACGTGCCGACCACGCTCGAAGACGACGATCTCGGCGTGCTCGTCGAGCCGCCGTGCACGGGCTGCGACGGACATGCCTGCAGCGACTCCTCCGACGACGACGATCTTCTTCACGGGCGTTCCGATCTCTTGAACCAGCGGGGCGTCTCCCACGCTATGCGGCGGTCACACCGCGCCCAAGGGACGTAGGTCGCATACCCCCTTGGGTATCAAGATCGGCGTGTCGACGATCACCACAAGGTGGCAGGCTCGTCCTCGGTCGCACGCGGAGCGGCGCCGCCACGGCGTTCGACCCGGCACGGACGCGCCCCGGGTCCACCCGTGCACCCCAGCTCGATCTCGTGGGCAGCGAAGGTGTCGACCACACTCGCCGTCCCCAGGTCGTCGGCGACCCGCAGGAGCACCAGAGCCGCCGCCATCGCGTCGGAGACCGCCTCATGATGGTTCTCGAGGACCACCCCGGCCTCGCGCGCGACGGAGTCGAGCGTGTAGGACGGCAGGTCGTAGTGCTGTCGCGACAGCACGAGCGTGCACCCGAACGTCAGCGGTGGGCAGCGCAGCCTCGCGCTCCACGTCGCCGCCTGGATCACCCCGAGGTCGAACCGGGCGTTGTGGGCGACGACCGGGCTCCCGACGAGTCGCGCCACGACCTCCGGCCACACCTCCTCGAAGGTCGGGGACGACGCGACGTCCTCCTCACGCAGACCGTGGACGGCTGTGTTCGCGGGGTCGAAGCGCCCGCGCGGACCTGGCGGACGCATGAGGCTCCCCCAGGACTCGACCACCTCGCCCGCGCGGACGGTCACCACACCGACGGCACAGGGCGAGCCGCGGAACGCGCTCGCCGTCTCCCAGTCGATCGCCACGAAGTCCATACGCTCACGCCCTCCCGCCGCCGTCCGCGTGCTCCGGTCGCACACCTTGCCCATCATCCGAAGGCAGACGTCACCCGAGAGGGACCTAGGTCCCCGCAGGTCGTCGACGGGCTCGTCGAACCGGTGGTCGACGCAGAAGGCCCTCGAACCCGGCAGGGAACGAGGGCCTTCTGTTCTTCACAAGTAGCGGGGACAGGATTTGAACCTGCGACCTCTGGGTTATGAGCCCAGCGAGCTACCGAGCTGCTCCACCCCGCGTCGGTAGTCACCACCCTACGCCATCGCCGGGCTCGTCTCGGCCATCGGGGCGTCTCGCACCTACACGACGGCGACTCGACCGATCCGTACCCGCCAGACCTCCGGGCCTTCCTCGAGATACTCCCAGGTGAACTGACCGGGGTTCTCTGCTGCCAGCTGGTAGTACAGCGGCTTGGGGTCGTGGTCGTTGACGAGGACGAAGCCGGACTCCACGGGCAGCTCGTCGAACGTGGTGAAGATGAGCTCGTGGCGCACGCGTGGGATCTCGGTGCGGACGTCGACGATGCGGTCGGGGGCGACGAGCTGCGGGTCTCGGCCGGCACGGGTGATCGCGACGCGCCACCGGAGAGGGCCGGCCTCGAGGTACGTCCACTCGAAGACCCCGGGCCAGAGGACCTCCGTCTGGTGCCGCAGCGGCTTGGGGTCGTGGTCGTTGCGGATGACGAACGTCTCGCCCTCGTCGAGCGCCTCCAGGCGAGCGAAGATCACGTCGTGGCGTGAGGCGTGCGGCAGCGTGCGGACGTCGAGGTCGGGCGACTCCGCGACGTCGACGGGGGCTGACGGTGCTGGATCGGGTGACATGGGAGCTCCTCGGATGGTCGGACAGACGAACACGCCTTGTTTTTACAATGACACTAGTGAAAACTACACCCATGCATGATGCCCGTCGCAAGCCCTCCGTCCCGGACTCCGGCTCCACAAGGTCGAGACTTCTCGCCCCCCTCTCAGCCACGTCCCCGACGGCACTCGGATGCTGACTGCAACGACCCCCAGGGGCACCCGGACCCCGGGGCAGCGGATCTCTCTGCGTCGCATCCCGATCTTCCTCGCCGCACTCCTCTGCCTCCTCGCTGCCCTGTGGGGAGGCCTCCTCCTGCTCGGCCTCCCCCTGCCGACCCTCGTCAGCACCACCGCATCCGACCACGGACCCCTCATCACCCTCGGGTTCCTCGGCACCGTCATCTCGCTGGAACGATCCGTCGCGCTCGGCAAGGCCTGGGGCTTCTCCGCACCCGCCGCCTCGGGGGCCGGCGGCCTCGCGCTCCTTCTCGGTCAGCCGATGGCCGGCCGCCTGCTCCTGTGCCTGGCCGCCGTGCTGCTCCTCGTCGTCTACGTCGTGGTGCACCGGATCCAACCCGCTCTCCACCTGCGGGTCATGGCTGTCGGCGCACTCTGCTGGTACGTCGCGACCGTGCTGTGGCTCGCCGGGTGGCCGGTACCACGGATGGTCCCGTGGCTCGCGGGATTCCTCGTCCTGACGATCCTCGGCGAGCGTCTCGAGCTCGCCCGGGTCGGCATGCTGCGCCCTGCAGCCGTACGGCAGTTCACCGCCGCGGGCTGGCTCTTCGTCGCCGGCCTCGTGCTCACGACGGTCGCGCCCGCGACGACGACCCTCGGAACCCGCCTCGCCGGCGCCGGCATGCTCGCGCTGGCGCTCTGGGGTGCATCGAACGACGTGGCACGCCGGACCGTCCGCGTTCCCGGGGTGACGCGTTTCATGGCCGTCTGCCTGCTCGCCGGCTACGTCTGGCTGGCGATCGGCGGGACCATCTGGTTCGTCGCGGGCGACCTCGGCTCCAGCCTCCAGGTGTACGACGCCGCCCTGCACGCAGTCTTCCTCGGCTTCGTCATGTCGATGATCTTCGGTCACGCCCCCGTCATCGTCCCTGCCGTCCTGCGAGTGCGCCTGCCGTTCCACGTCTCCTTCTATGCCCACGTCGTCCTGCTGCACGTGGCTCTCGCCGTCCGTCTGGTCGCCGGGGACGCGCTCGGGTCGCCGGCCTGGTGGAGAGGTGGTGGGATCGCGACAGAGGTCGCGGTCGTGCTCTTCCTCGTCGTCTCGGCCACCGCAGCCGTCAGGGCCGGTCGCACGGTGAGGACGCGATGAGCACCACGACGACACCACCCGGGCCGACGACGGTCGCGCACCCTGCCTCCGACCGTGGCGGCCTGCTCGGCGGGCTCGCGCTCGGCGCGGTGCTGGTCGCGATCGCGCTCGTGGTCGCGCTCACCAGCCCCGGCACACCCGACACGCGACCGACCACCGTGGCAGGCTCCAGCGGCACCCAGACGGTCCAGGTGACCCTCGCCGGGATGCGCGTCACCCCGGCCGTGATCGAGGTGGCCGCCGGCACGCACCTCGTCCTCGAGGTGACGAACACCGACGGCATGCGCCATGACCTCGCACTCTCGACGGGGCAGCAGACTCCCATGCTCGCGACGGGCGACTCCGCGATGCTCGACCTCGGCACCGTCGATGCCGACGTGGAAGCCTGGTGCACCGTGCCTGGGCACCGAGCGGCCGGCATGACCCTCGACATCGTCACGACCGCAGCGGCGGACACCACCGGCGCGGCAGGCGACACGCCCGCCTCACCCGAGGGACACGACATGACCGACACACCCGGCCCGGACACAGTCGCCGGAGAGCCCGCCGCACTCGATCCGCTCGCAGTGCCGAGCCTGGACTGGCAGCCCTACGACCCGACGCTCGAACCCCTGTCTGGCGCTACCGAGCACACCGTGCGGATGGTCGTCACCGACACCATGACCGAGGTTGCACCGGGCGTCCGCCAGACCTTGTGGACGTTCAACGGGACGGCACCGGGCCCCACGCTGCACGGCTCCGTCGGGGACCTCTTCACCGTGACGTTCGCCAACGACGCCAGCATGGGCCACGGCATCGACTTCCACGCCGGCGCCCTCGCTCCGGACGAGCCGATGCGGACGATCGACCCAGGCGAGGAGCTGACGTACCAGTTCGTCGCGACCGGTTCCGGCGCCTGGCTCTACCACTGCAGCACGATGCCGATGTCCCTCCACATGGCCAACGGCATGTACGGGGCCGTCATCATCGAGCCGCCCGGCCTCGCCCCGGTCGACACCGAGCTCGTCCTCGTCCAGTCCGAGCTCTACCTCGGACCCCAGGACGGCACCGCGGACGAGGCTGCGATCGCCGCGGAGTCACCCAGCGCCGTCGTCTTCAACGGCTACGCCGACCAGTACGTGCACGCGCCCGTCGCGGTCCGCGCCGGTGACCGGATCAGGATCTGGGTCGTCGACGCCGGACCACAACGACCCACCGCGTTCCACGTGGTCGGTGCCCAGTTCGACACGGTCTTCAAGGAAGGGGCGTACCTGCTGCGACCCGGGAACCCCGAGCAGGGCCTCGCACAGGTGCTCGACCTCGCCCCCGCCCAGGGTGGCTTCGTCGAGCTCGTTCTCCCCGAGGCCGGCCACTACACGTTCGTCGACCACGCGATGGTCGACGGCGAGCGAGGAGCCCACGGCATCCTGGACGCGTCCTAGGTGCTCACCGCCTGGTCGATCGTGCGGCTCGTGCACGTGCTCGGCGCGATCCTCTGGGTGGAGCAGGTCGGCGGACGCTCGCACGGTCGCTCGCCGTCGTGCCGCTCGTCGGTTCCCTCGGAGCGGTCCTCCTGGCGACGGCGCTACCGACGACCTGAACCTCAGCCCTCGGGCGCTGCCGCTTCGTCGGGGAGCTCGGGAGCCGTGCCCTTCTCGAGCCGAGCGACGCACAACGTCGGCTCGACGAAGGGCTCCAGGCCGGTGGCTCGCCACGGAGACCGGAGCTCGCCGAGAGCGCCCTGGATCAGCCCGAGGTGGATCGCGCACACGACGTCCGTGTGCCGGACCGCCACGTCACGGAACGGACAGTGATGGAGATTGACCACGGCCGCGGACCCGTCCTGGACCGTCTCCGGCTCGAAACCGACGTCCTCGAGGAGCCGCTGCAGGCGCGTGACGCTCTCCTCCTCCGACGCCCGCTGCGAGGGCAGGCCGCGCTCGACGAGATGACGACCCCAGTCGCGGCCGGCCTCGGCGGCCTGCGCTCCCCCACCGCCCATGCTCACCACGAGCCCGGTGAGCATCTCTGCCAGCAGGCTATAGCTCTTGGGACCGGGGGTCTCGCCGTGCACGGCATAGACGACGCGCCGCCGTCCCGGAGTCGTCCGCACCTCGATCTCCCGCGTGGCGAGCCCGTCCTCGACGAGGCCGTCGAGGTGGAAGCGCGCAGTGTTCGCGTGCAGTCCGGTCGCGGCAGCGAGGTCGAGGACGCCGAGCGGTCGACGGGCGGCACGGAGCTTTTCGAGCACCTCTGCCCGTCGCGACCCGAGCGGCTGACCGGGTGGCGCGTCAGTGAGACTGCGGGGCATCGGCCCTCCTCCCGCCAGACGTGATGAAACGACGATCGTCAGAAGAAAGGGTACCGCGGGCACCCGCGCGCCATCGAGGACGAACGGCCCGCCGAACGCGGCGACGCTTGCCCCGTGTAGCCGTCGATCGTGTCCGGGTCGTGGGCGCTACGCCCCATCGCGACAGCACCGCTCATCAGACAAAAGCGTCAGGCCCGGGATCCGAAGATCCCGGGCCTGACATGTGTAGCGGGGACAGGATTTGAACCTGCGACCTCTGGGTTATGAGCCCAGCGAGCTACCGAGCTGCTCCACCCCGCGTCGATGTCTCAACCCTACGACACATCGAGAGGAGGACCAAACCCGAGACGGTGTGATGCCGGACTCAGCGGCCGAGCACGACCTCTACGCCGAACTCGAACGTGCGCTCGGCACCGGCATCCAGTCGCACCTCGGCGTCACGCTCAGGACGGTTGAACGCATCCGTCATGGTCTCGAGCGACTCGATGGCAGCCGACGTCCGCGGGCGCGGGACGGTGTCCCCCGTGAAGACGAGGAGCGTGCCCCGGGTCTGCCAGACCGCGATGCCGTCTCCGGTGCCCGGATCGCTGAGGACGGTCCGCATGCGTCCGTCGGCGTCGGGCACCAGGTCGTCCCACGCGTGGTCGTACACGACGCCCTCGAGGCGCTCGTGGTGCACACCCTCCGGCAGCGGCTGGTACGCAGCGTTGCCCGGCACCGGGACGAGCGTGTCGTCCGTGACGACAGCGGTCCGCGCCGGGACGTGCAGCGCGAGGTCGTCGATCGTCGCGTGCCCGGGCAGCCGGAAGTACGGGTGCCACCCGGCAGCGACCGGGGCAGGCTCCTCCCCGACGTTGCGGTAGGACAGCACCACGTCGAGGCTCGTCGCGGTGAGCTCGTAGCGGACGGTCGCGTCGAGGGAGAACGGGTAGTCCGTGATGTCCCCCGGACGGAGCGAGTACGCGAAGGTGATGCTCGTCGCGCGCGGGTCGCTCGCGTCCTCGTCGACGACCGTCCAGTCCGTCACCCGCGCCGACCCGTGGATGACCTCCTTGTCGGCGGGGTACTGCAGACCCATCTCCCGCGTCACGCCGTCGAAGGTGTACCGGTCGTCACGCAGCCGGTTCGCGAACGGGAAGAGGATCGCGGCGCGCCCACCCTGCTGCTGGACGACGTCCTCCTCGTCCACGTAGCCGTCCATGAGCTCCGCGAGCTCACCGTGCCACGGGGCGAGCCACGAGCGCACCGTGGCGCCCCGCACGAGGATCTCGGCTCGCGCGCCGCTCGCGCCGTGCACGAGGACCTTCGTCGGCAGTGCACCGAGCATCCCGTCGGTGATGGAGTTCGGCTGCTCGGTCCCGGAGTCGTTCATCGATGTCATGAGCCCTATCGTCCCCGGTCACGCTCCCACGAGGCAAACCACCCTCAGCCGGCCGCCGCTCCCGCGAGCTCAGGAGGGCCGGGGCGTGGCGAACGACAGAGAACCGCAGACGACAGAGCGACGGCGGTGGTGCACCACCAGGTGCACCAC
>NZ_JBDYKL010000046.1:0-25431 GCF_040012415.1 Sanguibacter sp. 25GB23B1 | reverse complement strand
GCGTGGGGGCGGTCATCGTAGATCTCCTTCGCGGGTGGCGGGGTGTGCGGGTGTCACGGGGCGTGCGGGCTGGTGGGGACGATGAGCTGCTGACCGACGAGGATGACGTCCGGGTCGGTGCCGATCGTCTGCTCGTTGGCCGCGTGCAGCGCCGGCCACGCTGCTGCGATCTGTGCGTCCGTGGCGCCGGGTGCCAGGCGGCTCTCGGTGATCGACCACAGGGAGTCGCCGTCGGCGACGGTGATGGTCGTCGTGCCGGGTGGGGCGTCCTGGTCGGGCGGGGTCGGGTCCGGTATCGCGGGTTCAGGTACCGCGGGCGGCGTCGGTGATGTCGTCAGGCTGTCGTCAGCGGGTGGGTGAGGTGCGGGAGGCAGGGCCAGCTCGACGGAGTCCGCGTCGGTGCCGGCGTCAGTCCTGTCCGGTACGGACGTGTCCGGCGGTGCGGTGATCGGGGCGGTGGGGTCGGGTGTGCTCGTCCCTGTCGAGACCCATCCGAGGTCGGGAACGGGCTCGACGGCGAGGGCGGGGCCCGCCGTGAGGACGAGACCCGCACCGATGCCGGCGACCGCGAGGCGCCGGACGGCAGCGGGAGCCACTGCGCGGATGCAGGACGCGAGCACGGCGCTCTGCAAGCCTGCTGCGTGTGCGAGGAGCGCGACGGTCACGAGACCGAGGCTCAGGCTCCACCACGCAGCGACCACGCAGCCGAGACCGAGGAGCGGGACCTCGATGAAGGGGGTGAGGGTGTTCATCGTCGGCGTGCCGGAGAGGAGGAGCTCCACGTCGAGAGTCGTGGCTACCGCTGTGAGCCGGATGGCGAGGACAGCGGTGAGGAGGCCGAGGAGCCCGGCGCCTCCTGCGGCCTTCGCGAGGGCGCCGTGGCCGGGTCGTGCGGACGAGGTCGCGTGACGCATCTTCACCCTCCGTTGTTGTTTGATGCAGTTTGGTGTCGTCTGATGTGTCTGAATATATCCTGATGATTGTAGAAAGTGTCCACAGACGTATCGCCCTGTGGACAAGCAGGGCCGACGCGCGGCGATCCGAGCGACAGTGGCGGATGCGATGGGAGATGTTGTTCGCCGACCTGGCCGGCCAGCTCACCGTGGTCGAGGCCCTCGAGCTCGACTCCGCGGTCGCCGACCTCACGAGGGCGGAGACGGCGACGATCAGCCTCGAGGACAGGATCCGTGCGGCCGTGGGGCGCCCGCTGCAGCTCCTGCTCGTCGGAGGTCTCGACCTGCACGGAGAGCTGCGGGAGACGTCGTCGGAGTGGCTCCTGCTCGTCGCTGCGGGTCGTGAGGTTCTTGTACCGCTCAGCGCCGTCGAGTCGCTGCGGGGGCTCGGTGTGCGTGCGGCGCCCGGCCCGGGCTCGCCGGGAGCAGGACGTCCGTCGAGCGTGCTGAGCCTGGGTCACGCCTTGCGGGGGATCGCCCGCGACCGCACCGTCGTCCGCGTGCGGACACCGCACCGGGAGTACGTCGGGCGCATCAACCGGGTCGGCAGGGACCACCTGGACGTCGTGGGGGTGCCGCTCGACGGGCGAGGAGGAGCCGGGCCGGGCGACGTCGTCGTCGTGGCCTTCGCGTCCATCGCGCACGTCACCTCGACGTGAGGTCCCTCGCGCGAGGTCCGCGCCGGACGGCCGAGCCGTCCGGGTAGCGGTGGCCTACTCCTCGAAGCCGCCCGCGTCGACCTTGGCACGCGTCTGGGCATACATCCGCTGGATGTACGCCTCGAACTCGGTGGTCTCGATGCGCCACTGGCCCCGACCGCCGATCTGGATCGCGGGCAGGTCGCCGCTGCGGACGAGGGCGTACGCCTGCGCGGCGGAGATGTTCAACGCCTCCGTGACGTCAGCGAGCGTGAGGAACCTGGCCATGCTCCCAGTTTTGCACGTTCCGCCGGTCGGTCACCGGTCATCCACAGGCGGTGTGCATCTGCAGCCTGATGCGGGCAAGATGTGCACGGTTCGGTGCACCCTCCATGCACCTCTTGCTCGCGACGATGGGACCCTTTCCGATGCTTGAACGCCCGAGCGGATCCGCTGACCTCCCCAGCCCCAGCGCCCCGAGGCTGCGCCGGCCGGGATGGCGTGACCCGCGCCTGGCCTTCGGTCTCCTGCTCGTCGCCGGTTCTGTCGCGCTCGGGTCCTGGGCGGTGTCGAGCGCCGGACGGACGGTCGCTGTCTACGCCGTCGCAGAGACTGCGACCCCCGGTGACGTGCTGACGTCCGCCGACCTCGTCCCGCTCGACGTCCGGCTGGGGGCTGACGCGAGCCGCTACTTCCTCGCGAGCGAGCCGTTGCCCGAGACGCTCGTCGCCCTGCGACCGGTGGGTGAGCGGGAGCTCCTCCCGCGCTCGTCCGTCGGGTCGGGTGACGCGCTCGCGTTCCGCTCGGTGGCCGTGCCGGTCGTGCAGAGCCTGTCGTCCAAGGTCGCGGCAGGTGCCGTCGTCGACCTGTGGTGGGTGCCGGCCGAGGTCCAGGGGTCCGCCGCCGGGAGCGCCCCCGCCGACGCGGGCGCGGGGAGCGTGCCGTCGCTCCTGGCCGAGGGGCTCGTCGTCGCCGAGCTCGAGGAGGCGGGCGGCACCGGGCTGCTCGCGAGCGGTGCGCCGACGGTGCAGGTCCTCGTCCCGACGAGCGACCTGGCGGAGGTCCTCGGCGCGCTCGCCGGCGACGGTACCGTCGCGATCATGCCCGTCCCCGGTCTCGACCGATGAACCCGGGGCCCTCTGAGCAGCTGGCGCCCCAGCACCCGCGAGAGTCGACAGTCCTGTGCTCCGTCCGCGGGGCGCTGGAGGGCCACGTCGTCGGGATCCTCTCGACGGCATCGGACCTCAATGTCACGCGCAGGTGCGCCGACCTCGCTGAGCTCCTCGCGGCGTCGGCCTCAGGGCTCGGGATGGTCGCCGTCCTCTCGGGCGACCTCGCCGGTCTCGACCGCTCGGCGGTGGCGACCCTGCACGCTGACGGCGTCCACGTCATCGGGATCCTCGACACGACCGACGACCGCCAGGCGGAGCGCATGGCTGCTCTCGGTGTCGACGCGGTGCTCGACGCGGGACTGGTCGCCGAGACGCTCGTCTCGTCGGTCCGCGCGCTGGCGTCGACGTCGCTCGTTCGCCGCGGCACGGCGGCCTCTCGGTTCGACGGATCGGGTCGTGGCGCCGGCCCGAGCGGTGTCGCGCACGAGCCATGGGCCTCCGACGACACCCGACCGTCCGTCGGCGGCCCGTCCGGCCCTCCGGAGCCCGTGCGTCGTGGCCGTGTCGTCGCCGTCTGGGGACCGACAGGTGCCCCCGGACGGTCGACGGTCGCCCTCAACCTCGCCTCTGAGCTCGTCACCACGGTCACGGACCGCCGGACGGTGCTGGGCAGGCGTTCCAAGTCCACCTCGGCGGGCGAGGCGGTCGATGTCGCCGGACGCGAGACCGCCTTGCTCGTCGATGCGGACACCTACTCGGGCTCGATCGCGCAGATCGCGGGGCTTCTCGACGAGTCCTCCGGCATCGCGGCCGCCTGCCGCGCCGCGGGTCAGGGTGCGCTCGACCCGACGCTGCTCGCGCGGCTCTCGCCGGAGATCGCGCCACGGCTGCGGGTCCTCACCGGCATCGCCCGTGCCTCGCGCTGGCCGGAGATCTCGGAGGTGGCGCTCGACGTCGTCTGGGAGGGGTGTCGCGAGATCGCCGACTGGACCGTCGTCGACTGCGGATTCAGCGTCGAGCGGGACGAGATGCTCTCGTACGACACGCGGGCACCGCAGCGCAACGGTGCCACCCTCAGTGCGCTCGGAGCGGCCGACGTCGTGGTGGTGGTCGGTGGCGCGGACCCCGTCGGGGTCCAGCGCCTCGTTCGCGCCCTGGACGACCTGCGGGAGTCCGGGGTGGGCGAGACGGCGGAGCGCATCGTCGTGGTCAACCGGGTCCGGGCGTCGGCGACGGGTGCGAACCCGTCCACTGCGCTGCGGGACGCGCTGTACCGCTACGCGAGCGTCAACGACGCCGTCCTCGTCCCGGACGACCAGGTGGTGTGCGACGGGGCGCTCCTCGCGGGGCGCACCCTAGCGGAGCACGCGCCGACGTCTGCGGCACGCCGGGCGATCCGGTCGGTCGCCGACCGGGTGCGCACCACCGGCACGACCGCCGCTCCGGGCGCCGGTCCGGCGTCCCGGGCGGTCACCCCGGTGGCACACTAGGCGCATGCGCCTCTATCTCCCCGCGACCCTCGACGAGCTCGACTCACTGGACGGGGGCACCATGACCGTCGAGCCCCGGCGGGCTCACGCAGCGACCCCGGGTCTCGTCGCCGCGCTCGCCGACGAGGACGTGGACGACATCGAGGAGGTGGAGTTCGCCGCCCAGCTCGCTGCGGCCGACGACTCGGTCGTCCTCATCGCCGGGAAGCCGTCGGTGGCGTGGCTGCGCGTGGTGCTGTCGGTCGACGTGCCGGACACTGTCGTGGTTCCCGCGGCGCCGACGACGGACGAGGACCCCGAGGACGTCCCGCTGAGCGCGGTGGACGTCACCGAGCGCCTCACCGGCGTCGCGGTGGTGTGCGCGCACGTGGACGAGCCGGAGGCGGCAGCCGACGTCCAGGCCGTGCTCGGCGGCGACGAGGACGCGATGGAGCGCCTCGTCGACCGTGACCTGCTCTGGTACGACGCGTCAGAGCTCGGGGACGTCCCGCGCTGAGAGCGTCGCCAGCGCGGCCTCGTGGAGCAGTCCGTTGCTCACCAGCGCGTTCCCGCCGTGCGGGCCGTCGACACCGTCGAGGGACGTGAACCGTCCGCCGGCCTCGGTGACGATCGGGACGAGTGCGGCCATGTCGTAGAGCGCGAGCTCGGGCTCGAGAGCGAGGTCGACCGCGCCCTCCGCGACGAGCATGTAGGACCAGAAGTCGCCGTACGCGCGGGTGCGCCACGCCTGCCGGGAGAGGTTGAGGAAGCCGGGGAGCATGCCGCGCTCCTCCCATCCGCCGAGGCTCGAGTAGGAGACCGAGGCGTCTGCGAGGCTGCTCACGCCCGAGACCCGCAGCCGGGAGGCGTGCGCGAGCGACCGACCCGTCCAGGCGCCCGTCCCGCGTGCGGCCCACCAGCGACGTCCGAGAGCGGGTGCGCTGACGACCCCGACGACGATCTCGTCGTCCTCGGCGAGCGCGATGAGCGTCGCCCAGACGGGGACGCCTCGTACGAAGTTCTTCGTCCCGTCGATCGGGTCGATGATCCAGCGCCGTGAGCTGTGGCCCGTCGTGCCGAACTCCTCACCGACGATCGCGTCCCGACCGCGCGAGCGGCTGAGCTGCCCACGGATGATCTCCTCGGCGCTGCGGTCCGCGTCGGTGACGGGGGTGCTGTCGGGCTTCGACTCGACGTGGAGGTCGAGCGCCTTGAACCGGGACATCGTCAGGGAGTCGACCTGGTCCGCGATGACGAGAGCCAGGCGGAGGTCGTCGTCGTACTGCACGCGCGTCGTCATGCCACCCACGGTAGCGGTGCACCGTCCCGACCAGCGACAAGGCGCGGCGGGTGCGTGACGATCGAGTGCGGACGGGTCTAGGAGCGTGCCGTGAGGAGGCGTCGGAAGGAGTCGACGCGGGCGGCGCGTGCCGTCTGCACGGTCTCGTCGTCCGCAGCGGCGGCGATCCACGCGTCGAGCTCGCAGTCGGGCGACCCATCGAGGTGGGTGCAGCCCCGCGGGCACTCCGCTGCGACGTCGGCGAGGTCGTCGAACGCGGTGAGGAGGTTCTCGATCTGCACGTGGGCGAGCCCGAAGGACCGCACGCCAGGGGTGTCGATGACCCAGCCGCGCGCGCCGTCGTGCTCGGGCAGCCGGAGCGCGACGGCGGACGTCGAGGTCTGGCGTCCGCGGCCGGTGACGTCGTTGACGACACCGACGGTGCGGCGCGCGCCGGGCACCAGCGCGTTGACGAGGGTCGACTTCCCGACCCCGGAGTGGCCGACGAACACGGAGGTCCGGCCGGAGAGCGCCGCCTGGACGACGGGCAGCGGGGTGATCTCGCCGGTGGGGGAGCGGTGCGTCGTGACGACCGAGACGCCGATGGGCTCGTAGAGGGCCTTGAGCGCGTCCGGCGACGCGAGGTCGGACTTCGTCAGGCACAGGAGCACATCCATGCCGGCGTCGTAGGCGGCCACGACGCACCGGTCGATCATGCGCGTGCGTGGCTCGGGGTCGGCGAGCGCGGTGACGATGACGAGCTGGTCGGCGTTCGCGACGATGATGCGCTCGTAGGGGTCGGTGTCGTCGGCCGTGCGCCGCAGGACGGTGGAGCGCTCGGTGATGCGGACGATGCGGGCGAGCGTGCCGTCGTCGCCGGTCGTGTCGCCGACCATGTCGACGCGGTCGCCGCACACGACGCGCTGTCGGGTGAGCTCCCGCGCCTTCATCGCGATGATGGTGTGCTCGTCCGGGAGGTCCTCGTCGATGAGGACGGTGTAGCGGCCGCGGTCGACTCCGGTGACGAGACCGGTGAGCGCGTCCTCGTGGTCGGGACGCGTCTTCGTGCGTGGGCGCGTGCCGCGCTTGCTCGGACGCTGACGGAAGTCGGACTCGTCGATCGGACGGCGTGACACCGGGTCAGGCCACCGGTCCAGCGGAGCCGGCGAGCATCCGGTCCCACATCCCCGTGAAGCCGGGCAGCGTCTTCGCCGTGGTGCCGACGTTCTCGACCTGGACGCCGGGCACGCGGAGCCCGACGAGCGCGCCGGCGGTCGCCATGCGGTGGTCGTGGTACGTGCGGAAGATCCCGCCGTGGAGCGGTCGCGGGGTGATGACGAGACCGTCGGCCGTCTGCTCGGCCTGGCCACCGAGACGGGTGATCTCCGTCGCGAGCGCGGCGAGCCGATCGGTCTCGTGCCCACGGAGGTGCGCGATCCCGCGCAACCGGGAGGGCGAGGTCGCGAGTGCCGCGAGTGCCGCGATCGTCGGGGCGAGCTCGCCCGCCTCGTGGAGGTCGACGTCGATACCGTCGATCTGCCCCGTCCCCGTGACGGTCATGACACCGTCGGACAGGAGGGCGTTCCCGCCCATCGCCGTGAGCAGCTCGGCCATCATCGCACCGGGCTGCGTCGTGCTGCTGGGCCACCCGGGCACGCGCACGGATCCGCCGGCGACGAGCGCGGCGGCGAGGAACGGTCCCGCGTTGGAGAGGTCGGGCTCGACCCGGACCTCGCGGCCGGACACCGGTCCGGGGCGGACCTGCCAGATCGCGGGCCGTGAGCTGTCGACCTCGATGCCGGCCTCGCGCATGACGGCGACCGTCATGTCGATGTGGGGGAGGCTGGGGAGGGTCGGGCCGGTGTGCCGCAGCGTGAGGCCCTGGTCGAACCGGGACGACGCGAGCAGGAGCCCTGAGACGAACTGGCTCGAGGCGGACGCGTCGACGTCGACCGCGCCGCCACGGACGCCACCCGTGCCGTGGATCGTGAAGGGCAGGAGCCCGCGCCCGCCGTCGTCGACGCTGACACCGAGGCCACGGAGGCCGTCGAGGATCGGTGCCATCGGTCGCACGCGGGCGCCGGCGTCGCCGTCGAGGGTGACCCGGCCGTCGGCGAGGGCCGCGACCGCGGGCACGAACCGCATGACGGTCCCGGCGAGACCGCAGTCGATCGTCGCGTCACCTGTCAACGAGCCCGGGGTGACGTGCCAGGTGCTGGCGTCGGAACCTTCGGTGATGCTCGCCCCCAGGGTCCGCAGGGCATCGACCATGAGGTCCGTGTCGCGGCTGCGCAGCGCGCCGCGCACGGTGCCGGGCGAGCTCGCGAGGGCGGCGAGCACGAGGTACCTGTTGGTCAGCGACTTGGAGCCCGGGACCTCGACCTGTGCGTCGAGCCGGCCGGGTGCCGGCTCGAGGGTCGGCGCGGTCCACAGGTCTGCATCGGGGGCTGCGATCGTCATGGGTTCAGGTTATGGCACTGGTGGCCTGGTCGGGCCGGACGACCACGACGCCGCCGGTCGCCCGCTCGCACCTGTGGGCGGACGACCCGCGGCATCGTGGGTCCAGGACGATCGTCCAGGTGATCCGTCAGTCGGTGACGCGTGAGGCTGCGCGGCTCGCCGCGCGAGCTGCCTTCGAGTGCTCGACGCGCCAGGTGATCCCGGGCCGTCCTTCGTAGTCGACCCCGGCGAGGAGGGCTGCCCCGATCGCCCCGAGGCGTCGGACGAAGCGTTCGGTGCGGACGCTCCGCTCCACGGGCCCGGAGCTGAAGGGCTGGTCGGCCACGGCGAGCGGCACGGTGAGCAGCGCGAGGAACAGCGCTGCGGAGCGCGGCGCACGGCCGACGGCCAGCGCAGCGCCGGCGGCGACGGTCAGCCCTCCGTGGACACGTACGGCGGTCTTCAGCTGGCTGTCGGTGAGGTGCGGCGCACCGCCGACGAGGGAGGAGATCTGGTCGGCCGGACCGCGCGCGGACGCGACGTGCCGGTCCGGGTGGCGGACGGCGTCGAGCCCGTCGTGGACGAACCAGGTGGCGAGCAGGGGGCGAGCGATCGGGCGGAGCAACATCGGGCGATCTCCTTACAGCCGGCGTTTCGGTCGAGCGTCTCGGTCGAGGTGGTGCAGACGACTCACGGTGCAGACGACACAGGGTCGAGGTGGTTCAGAGCGCGCCGCCGGCAGCCTGCGGCGCGTCGGCAGACTCGCCGCCGTCGCCGACCTGCTCGCGGGCCACGTAGTTCTCGAGGTCGAAGAGGTTGTCCACGGCGCGTCGAGCGACGGTGAGGAGCGTGTTCGCCGAGGCGACCTCCTCGACCTGCTCCTTGAGGAACCACAGGAGGAACTGCTCGCCGAGGGCGTCGCCCTCCGCGCGGGCTGCCCGGAAGATCGCCTCGATCTGCGTGGTCACCTGCTTCTCCTGCTCCAGCGCGAGCTGGATCGGCTCGACGACGGTGGTGAAGGCGTTCCGCACGGGGCTTCCCGACGGGATCTCGACGGCGAGGTCCCGGTCGAGCATGTACTGGACGATCATCATCGCGTGGTTGCGCTCCTCGACCGCCTGACGGTAGTAGTGCGCCGCGAGCTGGGGGAGGTCCTGTCGGTCGAACCACACCGCGATGGCGATGTACTGCTGGTGCGCGTCGAACTCGTGTCCGACCTGCTCGCGCAGGAGGGTGAGGAACTGGGAGTGAGCTGCTGTGGTCGTCATACATGAACCGTAGCGCTGAGGGCCGCTCCGGGCCGCCGGAACGAGGAACCCTCACGCGGGCGCGGTGGGAATGCACGGCGGGCCCGGTGTGTTGACGCCCTCGTGACATGTGCAGTGGAAGAACGATCTGACGTCGCCGTCCGGACCGGGGCGGTCGGGGCGGTCGGGGCGGTGCCCGTCCGCGTGGGCGACGGCTCCTCCGTGGCACTACGCTCGGTGCTGATGACCGAGGACACGAACCGCGCTCCGCAGACCGAGGACGATGCCGCACGGACCGCCAGGTTCGAGCGTGACGCTCTCGCGCACCTGGACCAGCTCTACTCGGCGGGCCTGCGGATGACCCGCAACCCGACGGACGCCGAGGACCTCGTCCAGGAGACGTTCGCGAAGGCCTTCGCGGCCTTCCACCAGTACCGCCCGGACACGAACCTCAAGGCGTGGCTGTACCGGATCCTCACCAACACGTTCATCAACAACTACCGCAAGAAGCAGCGCGAGCCTCAGCAGTCCGCTGCCGAGGACGTCGAGGACTGGCAGATCGCGCGGGCCGCGTCCCACACCTCCAGCGGGCTGCGCTCCGCGGAGGCGGAGGCGCTCGACCGCCTGCCGGACTCCGACGTGAAGCGCGCACTCCAGGAGATCCCCGAGGACCGACGGATGGCCGTCTACCTGGCTGATGTCGAGGGCTTCCCCTACAAGGAGATCGCCGAGATCATGGGAACACCGATCGGTACGGTCATGTCGAGGCTGCACCGCGGGCGCGCACAGCTGCGCGAGCTCCTGCGGGACTATGCGGTCGAGCGTGGGTTCGTGCCTTCGGGGGACGGGGCGGCGACCGGCCGACCGACGCACGGCAAGGAGGACGCGCGGTGAACGACAACTGCGACGACGTCATCGAGCATCTCTTCGAGTATCTCGACTCGGAGATGACCGACCATGACGCGGAGAAGATGCGGACCCACGTCGCCGCGTGCTCGCCGTGCCTGGCCGAGCTCGGGATCGACGAGATGGTCAAGCGGCTCTTGCGACGCTCGTGCACGGAGCAGGCACCCGAGTACCTGCGGACGAGGATCCACGAGCAGATCGTGCTCCGCACGTCCGACGGATCGCTGCACGACTGAGCCTTGCCGCGTCCGCCGAGCACGTCGGTGGACATGACCGGAGGTGAACGACCGAGGGCCCCGATGCCGTTGCATCGGGGCCCTCGTGTGTCGCTGGCGAATCAGGCGTTGGGACGCTTGCCGTGGTTCGCTGCGTTCTTCTTACGGTCACGACGCTTGCGTCCGCGCTTGCTCATGGTGATCTCCCTGAATGAAAGGACTGGGTAGCCGCGCGTGTGGCCGCACGAGCCTCGACTCTATGATCCCACACGTCCTGGGATGCCGTGGCACACGTGAGGCAGGTCTCCGTCGGGTGAGCCGACGGGCAGGTGCTCAAGTACGGCCTCCGCGTGCCGATAACAGAGAAGTGAGCGAACAGAACCAGTCCGTCATCCCGCTTCTCCATGCCCTCGCCAGCACCGGAGCCTCCGACCTGCACTGCAAGGTCGGCTCCTCGCCACGGGTGCGGGTCGACGGTCGGCTGCGCAAGCTCCAGACGCCGTCGCTCGAGCCGGCGGACACGGTGAACATGCTCTCCGAGGTGCTCCCGGACGACTATATCGAGGACTTCGAGCGCTCGCACGAGGCGGACTTCGCTTTCCAGCTCGACGAGGTCGGGCGCTTCCGCGTCAACGCCTATCAGGCACGCGGGCACGTGGGGCTGGTCTTCCGGCGCGTCACGGAAGGCACCCTCTCGATCGCCGAGCTCGGGCTGCCGGAGGTCGTCGGCGAGCTGTCTCTCGAGCCGCGTGGTCTCGTCCTCGTGACCGGTCCGACCGGTTCCGGCAAGACGACCACCCTCGCGTCGATGGTCGACCTCATCAACACTCTCCGCGAGGTGAACATTATCTCGATCGAGGACCCGATCGAGGTGCTCCACACGGACAAGAAGGCGATCATCTCGCAGCGTGAGGTCCGTCAGGACACGGCCGACTTCAGCTCGGCGCTCCGTGCGGCGATGCGCCAGGACCCGGACGTCATCCTCGTCGGCGAGATGCGTGACGCGGAGACGGTCAAGGCGGCGCTCCAGGCGGCGGAGACGGGCCACTTCGTCATGTCGACCCTCCACACGATCGACGCGCAGGAGACGATCAACCGCATCATCGACTTCTTCCCGCCGCACGAGCAGACGCAGGTCCGGACGGCGCTCGCGCAGTCGCTCCGCGGCATCGTGTCCCAGCGCCTCGTGCGACGCGCGGACGGTGGTGGCCGCCGCGTCGTCACGGAGGTCATGGTCAACACGGGTCGCACCGCGGAGGCGATCGTCAACCCGCTCGACAGCCCGCCCCTCCTCGATCTCATCAAGGACGGCGAGTACTACAAGATGCAGACGTTCGACCAGCACCTGTTCGACCTCGTGCGCGACGAGGTCATCACGTACGACGAGGCGTGCGGTGCGTCGACGAACCCGCAGGACCTCACGGTCGAGCTCCGCGCCGCCGGGATCATCTCCTAGGGCCCCGCCGTGCCGACCCGACTTTGTCGTGGTCGTCATGCCGTCTAGCGTGGGCAGCACCTGACAGAGGAGTGCACATGCGCAACGAGACCTGGGTGATCGCCGCACCGCGGCTCATCACCACCACGATCGCCTCCGACGCGGCTGGTGCTGCGGGACCAGGGGCCGGTCCGCAGGCGACGTCCTTCGGTGAAGGCCGCGGACCGGTGAGCACGGTGAGCGCCGGGATCAACGCGGGTTCGGTGCGGGTCGAGGTCTGGGACCGGGTGGACGTCGAGCTCGAGGTGCTCGCGGTCTCGGAGCGTTCGCTCGTCGCGTCCTTGTCGGACGACGAGTTCCAGGTCTCCTACGAGTTCACCGGTATCGAGGGTCTCGTGGACCGGGTCAAGGGCCTGCGGAACAAGGACTCGGCGGACCTCGTGCTCCGGGTGCCGCACGGCGCAGCCGTCAAGGTGTCGACGCTGCGGGCGAGCGTGAGCATCGCGGGCGTCGACGGCCCCGTCACGGTGAGCTCCGTCGACGGTTCCGTCGAGATCCACGGGGCGGCTGCGTCGGTGAACGTGTCGACGGTCGCGGGCGTCGTCCACGTGACCGACCACCGTGGTGCCGTGAACGTCAAGACCGGCACCGGGGCGATCGAGCTCGGTGGACAGCTCACGCGGGCCGAGGTCAACACCGTCTCGGGTGCCGTGTCGGTCCAGGCCGGCACACGTGCGAGCCTCATCACTGCCAAGACGGTGTCGTCGACGATCGCCCTCCGGCTACCCCTCGAGGTCGGCGTCGACCTGCACGCGCGCTCGGTGTCCGGGACCGTCCTGCTCGACGGGACGAGCCTCAAACGACCGGGAGCGCGGACCGCGCTCGTCGACCACGTGGAGCCGGACGCGACGACGTTCCTCTCGACGAGCACGATCTCGGGCGACGTCCTCATCTCCCGCGGAGACTGACACCGGCGCCGGACGGCAGGCCGGGACCGTTCGGCTCAGGCCTCGTCGTCGGGGAGCCCGAGCCAACGGGACCACCCCGTGTGCAGCACGAGCCACGCCATGAGGCCGTAGCCTGCCTGGCTCGGGTACGTTGTCCCGCTCGCGGCGAGGTCCCCGAGCCACTGCTCGTGGTTGACCAGCGGGGTGAACGTGTCGACGTAGGGGACCCTGCGCCGGTTCGCGACATCGGCGAACGCCGTCGACAGCTCGCCGAGCCGGTCCCGCTCGTCGTCGGCGCCGGGCGGCGGACCGACCACGAACGCCGGGATCCGGCGGTCGTCGGCGACGTCGAGGATGTTCGCCAGGTTCAGTCGGCTCCGCGCGACGGTGAGGCCGGCGGACACGTCCGCGCGGCCGAGAGCGACGACGATGCGGTGCTCGACGCGCGGGTCGTTGACGGCGCGACGGTTGAACTCGCCCTCCCACCGCGCGCTGAGCGCGGTCGTCGTCTCGCCGGGGACGGCGAGCGGGAAGACCATCGTCAGGAGCGGCGAGTGCGTCCGGGCGCTCACGCGCCCGAGCCAGCCGAGGCCCTTCGGGTCACCGACACCCGCAGCGAGCTCGTCGCCGACCACGCAGATGCGCAGCTGGTCAGGTGCAGGGGTGGTCACGGTGGCTCCCGTTCGGGTCGAGCACGGCCGGGCGTCCGGCGGGAGCGCCCTGAGCAATTCTCGGACAGGCAGACACCAGCGGGGCACCGCAACACGCCGAAGCGCGTCACGATACCCCGCTGGTGCGGATGAAGTGCTGTCGTCAGCGGGCGAACGCCCGCCCCCCCCCCTCGACGAGATCTGCCTGCTCGGACTGGTGCTTCTTCGCCGAGCCGGCCGCGGGGGACGCGGACGCGGTGCGCGAGACGACCCGGATCGGGCGGCCGATCGCCTCGGGGGCGTTGAGCGCCACGAACGGCCACGCTCCCTGGTTCTCGGGCTCGTCCTGCACCCACACGACCTCGGCGTCACCGAAGGGTGCGAGAGCTTCGACGAGCGCAGCGCCCTCGAGGGGGTAGAGCTGCTCGAGGCGGACGATCGCCGTGCGCGTGTCGCCGGTCTTCTCGCGGTGCGCCACGAGGTCGTAGTACACCTTGCCGGCGCAGACGAGGACACGGTCGAAGGCGTCACCGCCCGCTGCGCGTGCAGCGGCGTGGGCGTCTCCGATGACCTCGCGGAACGTCCCGGTCGTGAAGTCCTCCGGGGCCGACGACGCGGCCTTGAGGCGCAGCATCGACTTCGGAGTCATGACGACGAGCGGGCGGCGCGGACGCGCGTACGCCTGGCGACGCAGGAGGTGGAAGTGCGACGCGGGCGTGCTCGGGAACGCGACCGTGAGGTTGTCCTCCGCGCACATCTGCAGGAAGCGCTCGACCCGGGCGGACGAGTGGTCCGGTCCCTGACCCTCGTAGCCGTGGGGCAGGAGGAGGACGACGGAGGAGTTCTGGCCCCACTTCTGCTCGGCTGAGGAGATGAACTCGTCGATGATCGTCTGCGCGCCGTTGACGAAGTCTCCGAACTGCGCCTCCCAGAGCACGAGTGCGTCCGGGCGCTCGACGGAGTACCCGTACTCGAAGCCGAGCGCGGCGTACTCGCTCAGCGAGGAGTCGTAGACCCAGAACTTGCCCTGGTCACCGGAGAGGTAGAGGAGCGGGGTCCACTCGGCACCGGTCTCGCGGTCGTGCATGACCGCGTGCCGTTGCACGAAGGTCCCGCGACGCGAGTCCTGTCCGGCGAGGCGGACAGGGGTGCCCTCCATGAGGAGCGAGCCGAAGGCGAGGATCTCGCCGTAGCCCCAGTCGATGGCTCCCTCGCTCGACATCTTGGCGCGCTTCTCGAGGAGCTGCCCGAGCTTGGGGTGCACCGTGAAGCCCTCGGGCGGGTTGACGTGCGCGTGGCCGATGCGGTCGAGCACGGACTGCGTCGTCGACGTCTTCCAGCCGACCATGGTGCCGGCGTCCTCGCGCTGGGACTCCGGGCGCTCGAGCCCGGCGACGGGCTCGGAGTCGGCGGGCGGCGTGTAGCCGCCCTCGCGGGTCTCGGTGAAGACGCGCTCGAGCTGCGCCTGGTAGTCCTGGAGGACCTGCTCGGCCTCGTCGACGCTGATGTCCCCGCGGGCCACGAGGTTCTCCGTGTAGAGCTTGCGCACGGAGCGCTTGGCCTCGATGAGGTTGTACATGAGCGGCTGGGTCATCGAGGGGTCGTCGCCCTCGTTGTGGCCACGGCGCCGGTAGCAGATCATGTCGATGATGACGTCGCGGTCGAACTGCTCGCGGAACTCGAAGGCGAGCTGCGCCACGCGCACGACGGCCTCCGGGTCGTCGCCGTTCACGTGGAAGATCGGGACCTGGAGGCCCTTGGCGACGTCCGTGCAGTACAGCGTGGAGCGGGAGGACGACGGGCCGGTGGTGAAGCCGACCTGGTTGTTGATGATGACGTGGACCGTGCCACCGGTGCGGTAGCCGCGCAGCTGGGACAGGTTGAGGGTCTCGGTGACGACGCCCTGGCCGGCGAACGCAGCGTCTCCGTGGATGAGGATCGGCAGCACGGAGAACCCGTCGCCGCCGAGGTCGATCCGGTCCTGCTTGGCGCGGACGATGCCCTCGAGCACGGGGTCGACCGCCTCGAGGTGTGACGGGTTGGCCGCGAGGTACACCTTGGTGCGGGCACCGGACTCGGAGGTGAACGTGCCCTCCGTGCCGAGGTGGTACTTGACGTCTCCGGAGCCCTGGACGCTCTTCGGGTCCTGGTTGCCCTCGAACTCCGCGAAGATCTGCGCGTAGCTCTTGCCGGCGATGTTCGCCAGGATGTTGAGCCGGCCGCGGTGGGCCATGCCGATGCAGACCTCGTCGAGGCCCTTCTCGGCGGCCTCGGACAGCACGGCGTCGAGGAGGGCGATGACGGACTCGCCGCCCTCGAGAGAGAACCGCTTCTGCCCGACGAACTTGGTCTGGAGGAAGGTCTCGAACGCCTCGGCGGCGTTGAGCTTGCGCAGGATCCGCAGCTGCTCCTCGCGTGGCGTGCGCTCGTAGCCTGCCTCGAGGCGGGACTGGAGCCACTTGCGCTGCGTGCGGTCGGCGAGGTGCATGTACTCGGCACCGATGCTCCGGCAGTACGAGTCGCGCAGGAGGCCGAGGATGTCGCGGAGCGTCGCCTTGGGCTTCGTGCCGAAGCTGCTCGTCGGGAAGACGCGGTCGAGGTCCCAGAGCGTGAGCCCGTGCGTCTGGACGTCGAGGTCCGGGTGCTTGCGCTGGCGGTAGGCGAGCGGGTCCGTGTCGGCCATGAGGTGGCCGCGGGAGCGGTAGGAGTGGATGAGCTCGGCGATGCGCGCGGGCTTGGCGGCCTCGGCGTCGGCGTCGATCGTGTTGTCGCGGACCCAGCGGACGGGCTCGTACGGGACGCGCAGCGACGCGAAGATGCGGTCGTAGAAGCCGTCCTCGCCGAGGAGCTTGACGCCGAGGATGCGCAGGAAGTCGCCCGACTGGGCGCCCTGGATGATCCGGTGGTCGTACGTCGAGGTGATCGTCAGGACCTTGGCGATCGCCATGCGGGAGAGCTGCTCGAGCGACGCGCCGGCGAACTCGGCCGGGTAGTCCATGGCACCTACACCGATGATCGTGCCCTGGCCCTGCATGAGGCGTGGAACGGAGTGCACGGTGCCGATGGTGCCGGGGTTCGTCAGCGAGATCGTCGTGCCCTGGAAGTCCTCGACCGTGAGCTTGTTGTTCCGCGCACGTCGCACGACGTCCTCGTAGGCGGACCAGAACTGCGAGAAGTCCATCGACTCGGCGCGCTTGATGCTCGGCACGAGGAGCTGGCGCGTGCCGTCCGGCTTCGCGAGGTCGATCGCGAGACCGAGGTTGACGTGCGCCGGCGTGACGACGGCAGGCTTGTCGTTGAGGAGCGTGTACGAGCAGTTCATCGCGGGCATCTCCGCGAGGGCCTCGACGAGGGCGAAGCCGATGATGTGCGTGAAGGAGATCTTCCCGCCGCGACCGCGGATGAGGTGGTTGTTGATGACGATGCGGTTGTCCACCATGAGCTTCGCGGGGATCGCGCGCACCGACGTCGCCGTCGGGACCTCGAGGCTCGACTCCATGTTCGTCACGACGCGGGCGGCAGGGCCGCGCAGCTTCTGGACGTCGTCGTCGGCCGTCGACACGGGGGTGGTCGTGCGGGTCGCGGCCACCTCGGCGTACGGGGCGGTCGCGGGCTGGGCGGTGGCGACGGGCGGAGCCGTGGGGGAGTCGGCGTGGATCGGGGCTGCCTGCACGGCGGCGATCTGCACGTCTTGTGCCTGGCGGGCAGCCTGGGGGCCGTGGGAGGTGTCGACCGGAGTCTCCTGAGGTGTGGCGGGGGCGGGTGACGCGGCAGGGACGGTGCCTGCGACCGGTGCGGGTGCGGGGGCCGCGACCGGCGCGGTCGCGGGGGGCGCAGCCGGAGCGGGGCTCGGGCGCTTGCCGGAGGACGCGCTCCCGGAGCGTTGTGCCTGCGCCGCTGCCGGGGCTGTCGTGGAGGCACCGTTCGCGGACGCGGGAGCCGTCGTGGACGCGGAGCCGGTGGCACTGCTCGCGGGCGTGCCGCCGACTGCTGAGCTGTCCGGCTCGTATCCCTCGAAGAACTCCCACCAGGCGGGGTCGACCGCGTTCTTGTCCTGGAGATACTGCTCGTACAACTCGTCGACTAGCCACTCGTTCGCGCCGAAGACGGCACTCACTGCGCTGATCGACTCTGACTCAGCATTCGAGGACACGCTGAAATCGCCCACTTTCACCACGGATCACTGCCGCTCGAGGCGGTCTTGGACCCTCCCAGCCTAGGGCCTAAAGGCCTAGGCCCGAGACCGAAGTCGCCCGAATCGCCCATCGACTTCGGGCGATTGTCGGCGTGGTTCTGCTCGAGGCAAACCCAGGGCAACGGGAGCCTGCGGATCGTCCAAAGGGGGCCTGCGCTTCCCCTCGGACGGGTATGGGCCCTCGGTCAGCCCGCATCCTTGCGCAGGCTCGTGGCCGCCCCGACCGCCGCGAGCACGAGCGCGTACGCGGTGAGCAGGACGAGGCCGCCGACCCACGGGAGGAGATCACCCATCCCCATCGCGCTGTAGACGCTGCCGCCCGTGATCGCCTCGCCGGCGGCACCGGGCAGGTAGG
This sequence comes from Sanguibacter sp. 25GB23B1, assembly GCF_040012415.1. NCBI lineage: Bacteria > Bacillati > Actinomycetota > Actinomycetes > Micrococcales > Sanguibacteraceae > Sanguibacter > Sanguibacter sp. 25GB23B1. The sequence goes on along the minus strand of NZ_JBDYKL010000046.1, from coordinate 7,591 downwards.
TGACGATCGCCGAACCGAGGTCTCCCGTGGCGGTGAGGAGGACACGCACGATGGGCTCGAGGAACTGCGTGTACACGAGGACCACGACGATCGCGACGACCTGGTTCGTCACGAGCGCCCCCAGCGCCACACCGAGGACCCCCCAGATGGTCAGCGCGAGGACGGAGCGCCCGACGAGCGTCCACGTCTCGGCGTCACCGAGGAGGGTGGGGTCCCCGGAGACCCCGAGCACGGCGGCACCGGCACCGACGGTGCACAGCGTCGCGACGGCACCGAAGAGCGCACCGACCCCGGCTCCGAGCAGCAGCTTGGCCGCGAGGACCTTGAGGCGGTCGGGTTCCGCGAGGAACGTCGGGGTGATGGTGTTGTGGCGGTACTCACCGGTGACGGAGAGCACCCCGACGATGACGGGGAACACGTAGCCGAAGGCCGCCGCGACGCCGTAGACGGAGGCGCGCACGGTCTCCGGCGTGATGTCCATCGGTGCAGCGTCGGTGCCCGCGCCCTGCGGCGTGATCGTCAGGGTGAGGGCCAGCATCGCGCCGAGGAAGGCCATGTAGACCGCGGTGGCCAGGAGCAGGATCCACCACAGCCTGGTGGTGACGAGCTTGCGGTACTCGCTCCGCAGCAGGGCGCTCATGACGTCTCTCCGAGGGTGGTGACGGGTGGGGCGGTCGTGGCAGCGTCCGGTGGACCGGGGTCGACCTCGACCATGCGGAGGAAGATGTCCTCGAGACTCTGCGACCGGTCCGCGAGGCCGTGCATCTCGAGCCCGGCAGCGAACGCCGCGGCACCTGCCTCGGCCGTGCTCACGTCCTCGATCTCGACGGTCCGGCCGTCGGGCGATCGGGTCGCCACGGTCCATGCCTTCTGGGCCACGAGCTTCTCGAGCCCGGTCGTGTCCGGGGACGTGAGCGCGATCCTCGGGACGGACAGGGCCCCGAGCTCGTCCATGGACGAGGAGTGCACGAGGCGCCCCCGCGCGATGATGATCACGTCGTCGACCGACTGCTGCACCTCGGAGAGCATGTGCGAGGAGACGAGGACCGTCCGCCCCTCTGCGGCGAGGAAGCGCAAGAACCCGCGCAACCACCGGATGCCCTCGGGGTCGAGCCCGTTCGAGGGCTCGTCGAGGAGCAGGACCCGGGGGTCTCCGAGCAGGGTCGTCGCGAGCCCGAGCCGCTGGCGCATCCCGAGCGAGTACGCGCCGACCCGTCGCGTGGCGGCGGGACCGAGCCCGACGAGCTCGAGGATCTCCGAGCACCGCGCGTCGGAGGCGCCGGCAAGCGGGGCGTAGGTACGCAGGTGGTCGAGGCCGGTCCGGCCAGGGTGGAAGCTCGTCGCCTCGAGCGCCGCACCGACGTCGCGCAGCGGCGAGTCGAGGTCGCGGTAGCTGCGACCGGAGATCGTCGCTGTACCCGCCGTCGGGGTCGTGAGGCCGAGGAGCATCCGCAGCGTCGTCGTCTTGCCGGAGCCGTTGGGACCGAGGAACCCGGTGACACGGCCGGGCGCGACGTCGAACGACAGGTCGTCGACCGCGCGGACCGCACCGAAGTGCTTCGAGAGCCCACGGACGGAGACGACGCCCGTCAGGGAGGTGTCGTGGGAGGTGGGAGCCATGCGCAACACCGTAGCGTGACTCAGCGACCGTCCTCGTCAGGGGCTCCCGGCGTGGTCTCCGGACGGGGAGGCTGGGGGAGCGTGATCCGCATCGTCGCACCGTGCTCGGTGTCCGCGACCTCGACCGTGCCTCCGTGGAGGTCGACCGCCCAGCGGACGATGGCCAGACCGATGCCCGTCCCTCCGGAACCGGCCGCGGTCGTGTGCGCGCTCCCTGCCCCGCGCGCGAAGCGCTCGAAGATCCGTTGACGGTCCGCCTTGGCGATGCCGGGGCCGGAGTCGGTCACGTCGACGACCACGCAGCGGTCACCGGCACGGGCCCGGACGACGACGTCCCCTGCGAACGGCGAGTGCCGGATCGCGTTCTGCAGGAGGTTGACGAGGATCTGCCGCAGCCGCTCGGGGTCGGCCTCGAGGACGAGGTCGGGCGGTTCGACGTCGACGACGAACGCGAGCTGCTTGCCCGCCTCGAGCGTCGAGACCGAGCCCACGGTGTCGTCGAGGAAGGCCCGGGCGTCGAGGTCGGTGATGTTGAGGTCCGCGGCACCGGCCTCGATGCGCGAGAGGTCGAGCAGGTACGTGATGAGGCGGGTGAGACGCTCCGTCTGGGTGAGCGCCGTCTGCATCGTCGCGGGCGTAGGTTCGACGACACCGTCGACGAGGTTCTCGAGCTGCGCCTGGAGCGCTGCCACGGGTGTCCTCAGCTCGTGCGAGACGTTCGCGATGAGCTCGCGGCGCACCCGGTCCGACGAGTCGAGGTCCTCCGCCATGATGTTGAACGCGGTGGCGAGCTGGCCGACCTCGTCTCGGCTGGTCGCCTGCACCCGGCGCGAGTAGTCACCCTCGGACATCGATCGTGCCGCTGCGGTCATCTCGCGGAGCGGAGACGTCATCCCGCGGGCGAGGATCATCGTGAAGAGCATGGAGATGACGATCGCGAGGGGGAACGTCCTCGTCGGGCCCAGGGTGTTGCGCAGACCGAGCCACGTGATGAACGCGGCGAGCGTGACGGACGCCACGACGAGGATGGCGAGCTTGATCTTCAGCGACCGGAAGCGGTCCAGCGGACGCACGTCCGGCAGGTGCGGGCGCAGCGGGCGCTCGCGCCGGACGGGGGGTGGTCCCGTGCCGTCGCGCTCGGGCAGGACCACGGGACTCAGGCTCCGCTCGGCGGCTCGAACGCGTACCCGACGCCGTGGACCGTCCGGATGAGGTCCGGTCCGAGCTTGCGGCGCAACGCCTTGATGTGCGAGTCCACCGTCCGGGTGCCGCTCGCGTCCGCCCAGTCCCACACCTCGGCGAGCAGCCGCTCACGGGTCTGGACCGTCTTGGGCGAGCTCGCGAGCATGACGAGCAGCTCGAACTCCGTCGGTGTGAGGTGGATCTCGTCCCCTGCCCGGTGCACACGTCGCTGCGCACGGTCGATGACGACGTCTCCGATCGTCATCGGCGGTTCAGCGGTCCCGACGGCCGTGGACTGCGCTGCGCGGTCGACCCGTCGCAGGAGCGCCTTGAGGCGGGCGACGAGCTCGCGCATGGAGAAGGGCTTCGTCATGTAGTCGTCGGCCCCGACGCCGAGGCCGATGAGCATGTCCGTCTCGTCGTCCCGCGCGGTGAGCATGAGGATCGGGACCGGGCGCTCTGCCTGGATGCGGCGGCACACCTCGAGACCGTCGATGCCGGGGAGCATGACGTCGAGCACGACGGCGTCGGGCTGGAGCCGGCTCGCGGCCTCGACGCCGCTGAGGCCGTCGCGCGCCACCTCGGTGCGCCACCCCTCCGCCGTGAGGCGCTGGGCGATCGCGGTGGCGATCGCGGGCTCGTCCTCGACGACGAGGATGGTCGCTCCGGCGGCGGGCGTCCCGCCCGGCTGTGTTGCGGTCGCTGGCATGAACACACAATCCCACATCCGTGCCGGGTGCGCGTCAGCCTGAGGGCGGATCCGGTGGAGGTCCGGCGAAGGACTCCGGGCGGGTCCGCTCGGCCACGACGCGCCGGACGGCCGTCCGCTCCCTGCCCCGTGACCCCGGGGGCGCTCGTCGACTAGCATTCGTCGCACGATGACAGACGACGATTCGCCCCGACATACGGCCCCGCCGAGCGCCCTGGGCGGTGGCAGCGAGTGACTGAGTGGATGTACCTCGGTGCCGGCGTACTCCTCACGATCGGCACGGCGATCTTCGTCGCCACCGAGTTCTCGCTGGTCACCCTCGACCCGGCCGTCGTCGGGACGGACGAGGACGAGGACGACGACGGCGGACGTCCCGGGGCCGACTGGCGCACCCGCAGCGTGCGCACCGGCCTCAAGCACCTCTCGACCGAGCTCTCCTCGGCCCAGGTCGGCATCACGATCACGACCATCCTCCTGGGATACACGGCCCAGCCCGCGCTGCTGACGCTCATCGCGGGACCGCTCGGGACGTCGGTCCTGGGCGTGACCGCCTCGGGCGTCGTGGCCGCCACCCTCGCACTCCTCGTCGTCAACGTCTTCTCCATGGTCTTCGGTGAGCTCATCCCGAAGAACTACGCCCTGAGCCGACCGCTCGCCACCGCGCGGCAGGTCGTGCCCGTCCAGCGGGTGTTCACCCGTGCGCTCGGCCCGCTCATCACGCTGCTCAACGGCTCGGCGAACGCCCTGCTCCGCAAGGTCGGCGTCGAACCGCGCGAGGAGATCTCGGGAGCCCGCTCGGCGTCCGAGCTGGTGTCCCTCGTGCGCCGGTCCGCCCAGGTGGGCACGCTCGACAAGTCGATGGCCCGCCTCATCACCAACGCCGTCGAGCTCGACGAGCTCACCGCGGTGGACGTCATGACAGACCGGATGCGCATGGCGGTCGTCTCCCGTGACGACACGGCGGCCGCCGTCATCGCCCTCGCCCGCTCCACCGGCCACTCCCGGTTCCCGGTGATCGACGACTCGCGTGACGACATCGTCGGTCTCGTCCACCTCCGCAAGGCCGTGTCCGTCCCGTACGAACGCCGCGAGCAGGTGCCTGCCGCTGCTCTCATGGTCGACGCGCCGCGCGTGCCCGAGACGGTCCGGCTCGGCCCGCTGCTCGTCGAGCTCCGCGGCTTCGGCCTGCAGATGGCTGTCGTCATGGACGAGTACGGCGGCACCTCCGGGGTCGTCACTCTCGAGGACGTGGTCGAGGAGCTCGTCGGTGATGTCGCCGACGAGCACGACCCGCGCCGCGCCGGAGCGCTGCTCGCCACCGACGGCTCTTGGGTGGTCCCTGGCCTCCTCCGGCCCGACGAGCTCGAGGAGCGCACCGGCCTGCGGGTCCCCGAGGGGGCTGACTACGAGACGCTCGGGGGTCTCGTCATGGCGCGGCTCGGCCGCGTCCCGCGCGTCGGCGACGCAGTGCGGGTCGATGCGGAGTTCGAGTCCCGCGTGATCGTCGCGCACGTCGAGGCGATGGACGGCCGGCGTGTCGAGCGCCTGCGCCTCCGGGCAGGGGAGGACTCATGAGCTCCGGGACCGCACTGGTCATCGGCGTCCTGCTCCTGGCGGCGAACGCCTTCTTCGTCGGCGCCGAGTTCGCCATCATCTCCGCACGGCGCAGCTCTATCGAGCCGCTCGCGCTCGCGGGCAACAAGCGTGCCAAGACGGTCCTGTGGGCCATGGAGCACGTCTCTCTCATGCTCGCGTGCGCACAGCTCGGCGTGACGGTGTGCTCGACCGGGCTGGGAGTGATCGCGGAGCCCGCGCTCGCCCACCTCATCGAGGCGCCGCTCGAAGCACTCGGGGTCCCCGGGTCCTTCACGCACCCGATCGCGTTCGTGCTCGCCCTCGCGATCGTCGTCTACCTGCACGTGGTCCTCGGCGAGATGGTCCCGAAGAACCTGTCGGTCTCGAGCCCGGACAAGGCGGTCATGTGGTTCGGACCGCCGCTCGTCTACGTCGGACGGCTCCTCAAGCCGATCATCTATGCCCTCAACTGGATCGCCAACCACGCGGTGAGGTTCACCGGGGTCGAGCCGAAGGACGAGGTCGCCTCGGCGTTCACCGCCGAGGAGGTGCAGTCGATCCTCGAGCACTCCCAGGCGCAGGGTGCCCTGCTCGACGAGCAGGGACTGCTCGCGGGGGCGATCGAGTTCTCCGAGCGTGACGCGGTCGACGTGATGGTGCCCGTCGAGGATCTCGTCCTCCTCCACGAGGGGTGCACGGCGGACGACGTCGAGCGGCTCGTGGCGCGGACGGGATACAGCAGGTTCCCCGTCGCCGACGCAGCCGGTGACCTCCTCGGCTATCTCCATCTCAAGGACGTGCTCTTCGCGACGGACGACCAGCGCCACGTACCGCTCCAGGTGTGGCGTGTCCGCGCGCTCGCCGAGGCTGCACCGGGCGACGAGGTCGAGGCCGTGCTGCGCGCCATGCAGCGATCGGGTGCCCACCTCGCCCGGATCTGGGACGGAACCAACGTCCTCGGTGTCGTGTTCCTCGAGGACATCTTGGAGGAGCTCGTCGGCGAGGTCCGCGACGCGATGCAGCGGGAGGTCCGGTAAGGCCTGAGATGTCGCCCGTTGTGCAGGGATTCACGCCCTGTTCATGGTCGCGCGTGTGATCTATGCTGCAATCGACCCTCGTGGGGTTGGATTGCGAGAGATCCTTCGTTACTCTTTTGTGATCGTAGTTGCGGTCTTGTTCCCCTGCATGACGCCGATGTGTCATGTAGTGGGTGCGGGGCCGCTTCCTGTGCCGGAACGAGGCGACCGAGACCACCACTGGTCGGAGCGCCGAACGAGATGAGCTGGAGGTGTCGTGGACCAGAGCAGCAGTGGCTTGCAGTCAGGGGATGCGCCCCTCTCGCGGCGTGCCCTCCGTGAAGCAGCAGAGCAGGCGGCCCGCCGCCCGACCCGCTCCCGACGTGAATCCCCGTCTCGTCCGACCGCAGTCGTCGCAGAGCGCTCGGTGGACAACCGAGCGGTAGCCGGCGACAGCACCGCCCCGGCGATCCGCACGTCGCCCTCGAACCACGCCTCCACGGCGACCCGCCGGTCCACGTCGAACATCAAGACGGCGTCCAACGGCAAGGTGGCGAGGAACGGCAAGGTTCCCGCCAACCGGCCGAGCGCCGGCGCCCGTCAGCAGGCGCCCGTGTCAGCGGCGCACCGCTGGATCCCGCGCGCAGCCGTACTCACGAGCCTTGCCGTCGCGACGATCGCGCTCCCGCTCTCAGCAGGCGCTGGTGGGGGATCGGGCTCCGGGTCGAGCAGCACGCTCCTCGCGAGCACCCCCGAAGCGCCGGCAGTCCCGGTCGGCCCCAGCACGCTGGAGATCGTCGCGAACGGCGTCGGCGACGTGACGCCGCCGCCCAGCCTCGCACAGGCGGTTCCGGCTGAGCAGCGCACGGTGCAGGCCGCGAGCCGTTCGGAGACGCGTACGCCGCTTCCTGGCTGCGACAGTGCGGTCGAGGCTGCTGGCACCAACGGCAACCTCTCGAAGTCGACGCTCTGCGAGCTCTGGGGCACGGGCAACTACCTCCGAGGTGACGCGGCCGTCTCGATCGCCGCACTCAACGAGGCGTACGTCTCGGAGTACGGCGTGAACATGTGCATCACCGACTCGTACCGCACGCTCTCCTCGCAGTACTCGCTCAAGAGCGCCAAGGGCGGTCTGGCGGCGACGCCCGGGAAGTCCGAGCACGGCTGGGGACTCGCCGTGGACTTCTGCCCGGAGACCTACCAGTCCACCGCCAAGTGGAAGTGGCTCAAGGCGAACGGACCGCTCTACGGCTGGGACAACCCCGCCTGGGCCCGTCCTGGCGGCAGCGGCGCGACGGAGCCGTGGCACTGGGAGTTCACCGAAGGCGTCGAGAGCCGGGACTGAGTCCCCGGCACAGCCTGTCAGGCCTCAGTCCTGGCAGAGCGCAAGGCTCGGTCAGACATCACGATCTCACGAACGACGTCCCGTAGTACGCGGCCTCCATGATCGTCTTCATGTCCTCGAGCATCGGCATGCGCGGGTTCGCCG